>NHGE01000016.1 GCA_002172375.1 Euryarchaeota archaeon TMED129
CGAACTCGTCGAGAAAGAGGATGTTGAACGACATACCTCGGACAGCACTTGCAGACGTAGAAGCTGCCAATATCTTACTGCCATTTTCTAACTCCAGAGATCCCTTGTTCCATGCTATTATACCCTGCTGCATCCACTTAGGTAAATTCTCGTATGCAGTCTGTAACCTTCCAAGAAGTTCTCTTGCGGTTGCTGCTTTGTTTGCCAGAATACCAATGTTTACACTGTCATTGAATACAGCATAATGCAAAAGGTAAGATACGACTGTAGTGGATTTACCAGTCTGTCGTGGCATTTTACAGATGTTAAATCTGTTATCATGGAAGTTGTTGATTAACTTCTCTTGAAAATGATATGGATGAAACTGCGTAAGACCCTCATCAAGAGAAACAATCTTGATATAATTGTTGGCAAAATAAACAGGATCTTCCTTACATTTCATAAACTCAAGAATTTGTTCTTGAGTAAACTCAATGGCAGTATTTGCTTTTTTTAGATTTGGATTGCCAAGGTATACATTATCAGACATAAGATATCAACAGTTCCAGGCTCTAAGTGATTTATTGATTCTGCTATCAGGATCGTTTGCTGTCTTTGAAGAGGTAAGTTTCTTTTTCATTCCCTTCATTCTAGCGCAGAACGACTTCCTGCGGGGATTTCCAACCTTCTTGCTTGGTGCCTTAAGGTCGCTTCCTGGATTTTCTCTTTCGTAAGATTTTCTGCCTTTCTCGTTAAGACCCCCTTCTTTACTCTTTCCTGACTTTTTTGTCCATGCTGCGCCTTCGGCATGGAGGACTGGTTGTCCAGGTTCATACTCGGATACGTTAAACGTTAATAGTTTCGCACCGGGATAAACTTTATCGATCTGATCTTGAACATCAGATCTAGTTGGTAATGATACTTGAGAGAAGAACATCTTCAACATAATGCTCTGACTTCTAAATCTGAAGATTACATTTACCAAGTTACCAGTTTTTGCTGGCATTCTAACTGCTTCTTCAACCATGTCAGGACATGCTTTCTTACCATGTACTGGACACTCTTCACCTTGATGGTTGTGCATACAACCTTTCTTTTCGTCAATTTGTTCAACTTCTTCTTTCTTGACACAGTTTGGATATCTCTTTCCAAACATAGTCTTCATACCTTTCTTTTCATAACCTTTCCAACATTTCTCATCAAGCATGTCACTACCAAGACCCTTTGTTGCTTTCAGGGGTTCTGGTGTGACTAAATCGATGGTTTCATAGTCGGTAGGAGTAAAACTATCTCTCCAGTTTTCAAATTCTTCTTTCTTGGTTTTATTTCCCCAATTCTTCGCACCAACTTTTCTACACTTGACCAGTGCTCCCGATGCATATGCACTTGGCCAAACTGAATAACGTGACTTGACTTTATGGTAGCAAGCATCTTTCTCGCCTTCCTCAATGTCAATTTGATCACCAACTTCTACGTTGTTTTCTGTGAACCATCCGCGATTTACTTCTAAAGCACACAGCACTTCTCCTTCAGAATATACTGGACTTTCTTCAAATGGTTCTAATTTTTTAATGCTTTCGATAATTCCATCCTCTCTGATGAAAGCAATATCAAGAGGAATTTTTGTCTCTCGCATATGGAAAGACTGCTCTGCAACTTCATCAAAAATGAAAAGCATACCACTATTTGTATCCAGACTTTCACGGAACATAAGTCCCAGATTGAAGTCTCTGATCTCTGTAGGGATTTCAATTTGAAGTGGTAAGGTTGTGAAATCTTCTTTCATACCTTTTGCCTTTTTTTCATTGTCGATGTTGTGATCTGCACCAGTCATGACACGTTGTTTTAACGTAGAGACTCCATACTTATCTTGCTTGTGGCGGATCATACGTTTGGATCTATCAAACTTGTCAAGACCTTGCTTATCATACTTAGGTGCTTTTTCAGCAATTGTCTCTTCAGTCTTCACGTTGATTGCCTTCCCTTTTCTGTTTGGATTTGGATCTTTTGCATTCTTGCGACGGAATGCTGCTTCCTCTTCATCTTTAGAAAGATTTCTCTTCATTTTTGAAGAACCACACTTGGGTTTTGTGGTTTGTCCTGGTTGTTTGGCACAGGGTTTTCCTGCGTATTTACCACCCAGTTGAACCCAACCAGGCTTCCCATCAGAAGACTTACTCTTGCCAAACCAGTCACGCAGAGAAGAATCACCACTTTTCGATTCACTTACTCCTCCACCATTACCATTACCATTTCCGTTACCATTTTTCTTGGTTTCAGTATCGTCATCAACAGAATGTCCATTCTCTTTACGGAGCATTCCAGCAGGTCCCACAACCTTAAATCCCTTAGGGATTGGTTTGCACACTTTATCGGTGTAACAGTAATATTGTCCTGCAGGGCAACGTCCGTTCTTAGTCATCAAAAGAGTAAATACTCCTTATTATTTATCATCTATCAGAAGTTTATATCAAACTCGTAAAGTACATCACTACCAGTTCCTAAAACATGAAGTTTATAACCAGCAGTTCTTGCCCTGCCATCAGCAGTTTTATTTGCATTATAACAGTTAACAACACGAATTTCTCTCGGATCAGTTTCCCATCCTGTTATATCAATAGCATGTCCATATGTTATTGTACTGGTAACATCATATGGTACAGCAAATTCCCAAAAAGAAATGGTATCAGTATTAGAACCGCAAACAAATATACCTTTTCCACCAGGTGTCCAATCAAATGAATATTGAATTGCATCTGGTGCGGCAAGAGATGCTGTTTTACCATCATAATTTGCAGTGGTTGATCCTCTTCCTAAAGCATATGGTGTATGTAAACTCCACTGATAGATTGCATCATCACCTCCATCAAACATATAAAATTTTGTTCCATCAGGACTAAATCTACAACACTGAGCACTTGCAACTCCTTCTGTATTTGCATCAACTGTGCCATCAGCAAAACTTCTTATATCATATGGTACAAGTAATGGAACAGATACTGCTTTATCAGTGGTTGAATTATACCTATCCAGTATTGTTATCGTGGTGCCATCACTATTAAACCTACATCCGGTAGGGGTAACCCAATAATTTGTTAAATATGCAACACCAGTAGGTGAAGATGGCCACTGATTGGTTGATAAATCAATTGTTTGTGTTCCCGAAATTGTCGATGAATCAAATGGAGTACTTAAAGTAAATCCTTTTAAGGTATCTGAGTTATAGTCAACAACTGCCATAAATGTTCCATCAGGACTAATATCAAATGCCGCAGGGTTTGCCAATCCTAATGATGTTGCCGAAACATGAGTGACAGTTGATGATAAATCAAATCCAGTGCTTAAAGACCACTCATTAACTTCATCACCTCCATTTCCAATAACATACATCTTTGTTCCATCACTATTAAATGCTACATCAAATGGACTTGATTCATATGATGTGGTGGCAAAATTAGTTCCCTCAGTTATTGTTCCACTTGTTACATCATATGCGTTTGATACACTATACTCAACAATTAAATCCGTATAATAATCAACAACAAACATTTTAGTTCCATCATTATTCCACCTAATATTATATGGATATAAATGACCATCTGCACCAACGTTGTAAGCACCATCATATGATGCCGTTCCAACTGCATATGCCGTTGATAATGTAAATTGTTGAACATTATCATCACCAAACCCAATCAAATAAAACTTTGTACCATCAGCATTAAATTCGCATCCTCTTATAGATCCATCTGAACTACCTATACTAAAAATATTATTCAGTCTTTTATTTAATTGCTCATATCCAGGACTTAATGTGCTATTAGTTGCTGTACTTGCGATATCAAAAGCAGTTGACATCGTAAATTGAAGTGTGGTATCTCTATCAAATCCACAAAAATATAAGTACCTTCCATCAGGAGATATTTCCATACCAATAGTATTGGTATCATATGGAATAGTACCGAAAGTTGCCTGAGTGGAAATTCCATCATCAGTGAATGGTGTATTGACTGTATAATGTATTATATAATCTCCACTGTATGCTATGTACAAATGAAGACCATCAGGAGACCATGCAAAACTGTATGGATAGGATAAACCAGTTGTTCTAACTGGTCTATTCTCCATTCCAACTCTTCTGAGACCACCTGTTGCTTTATTTGAAATCGAAGCAATTCTTATGTTATCATCAAAATCATACATCCCAGAGGTTCTTGATTCAAGACCACTTCCAGTTATAAGTCCCCTAGCTCTTGACATTATGAGATATCCTCGTAACCCACAATAATATTAACGTCATTAGCAGCACTTGCAGTTACTCTTAGTTGATCTCCCTCTTCTAAGTAAAAGTATGAATCTTTTTGAGAAATTATTTGTGTCGCATTTGCAGGAAGATTAATAGTTGATGCAATATAGAAATCATTAGATCCGTCATATACAGATACACTGACATCTACAGCATTCGTTCCATCAACGTTTGCAGCAAATATTGAATTTATTTTTAATGCTTTTCCACTAGAACCTGCATTAGTAACAACACCAACAATCGAAGTTCCTGTGATGTTAGCTCTAGCAGTCTTACCGTTAATGGTTGTTGGATTTTTTAAATTAGGTGCAGCCATGTTTTTATCTCCGTAATTATATTTAGAATATCATTCCCATCATTACTGAACTAGGTCCATCAGATCCTCCTCCCCCTCCACTAGCAGTAATTGTAGTTCCACTTATCGATAAACCGCTACCTGCAGTGAGGTAAGTTAACTTACTTTCAGAATCATCCCAAAAAACTAATTTATCTGAACCTGCATCATCAGCAGAAATTTCTCCAGACGATGCTGAAAGAATATCTCCAGCAGAGGCATTTATTGATACAGTGTCTCCTCCGCCTCCAGCAGCGGCAGTAATGGTTGCAATACCACCACTAGCAACTGCAGTTACATTAGTGCTAAAATTGATAGACGTAATTCCTGTTCCAACAGAAGTTCCGTTATTTTCAATTTCAATACCTTTATCAATTCCTGCAATATTAAGTTTATCATATTTTTGAAATTCAACAATGTCCCCATCAGTGACATTTGGTGTCATTGTTACGGTTGATCCGTTAGTTGCAGTAAAGTCGGATCCGTTTATTTGCTTGACACCATTTACAAATACATCAAGCAATCCTACAGTATATCCACCTGTGACAGTGAAGTCTGTAGTTACTCCAGAAGAAGTTTCTGATTGTCTTGTGATGGTTGAGGATGGAATATCGACAGTTACAGTTGTTCCAGATCCAACAACTGTTATACCTACACCGGTAATTTTGATATCTGTAAATCCAGTGCCAACACGAACTGATCCGGATTGAATCCCAACACCACCATCAGGCAACCCAGTTAAATTAGCACCAGAAATTGCAGGTAATGTTGCAGGGAATCTAGCATCAGGAATAGTTCCAGATCCTAAATTAGATGCATTTAATGCAGTAAGACTTGCGCCACTACCATCACTAAGAAGAAGTGTTCCAGTGCTTGCTGGAAGTTTTACTGTTATATTACCACCAAAATCGCCATGTTCTGGAGCTTGAAGTCTGGCATAATGAGCGTTATTTGTCTCACAATATAAATCAATTCTGCCTGGTGTAGAATCGTTACTCTTAATTTCGATTATGTTAGTTGCTGAGGTAATTCCAGTGACTAACAAATTTTTACTTGTTGAGAGACCACTAACTGCTAATTGGGAAGCAGTAATAATACCAGTAGTGTTAATAGAAACTGTCGTACCAATTCCAACAGATGCTTGCTTTCCCTCTCTATCACTAAAAGCAATTTCTCCTGAAGTATCTTGATGTATTCTGACAGTCGTTCCTGTACCAATAATAATTTCATCGATGCCTTCAATTTTTTTAGCAGTTGGATCGAGAGTAATTGACCCAGAACCAATAGTAAGAATACCAGTGACTCTAGCGTCACCATCAACTAAGAGTGTAGTTGATCCAACTCCAATGTGAACTGTACCAACACCAGTGCTAATTGTAGATACACCAACTACATGAATACCTTCATCTAAAACTTTAATTCCTGATCTTGCAGTGATGAGACCGATAGAATCAATATTAGTTACGTCTTCATATGTAAGGACACCAGCAACATCAACATTACCTGAGAATGAACCAGTTGTTGCATTTACAGCAGCAAATGTTGATACACCAGTGACTTCTAAATTATTTTGAATTTTAACTTTCTTCGTGGTTGTAACACCAGTGTTACTATCATAGTTACTCCACGTTCCACCAGCACCTGTGCCTCCACCTCCACTAACAGAGGAAAATACAAAGGGTTGGGTGCTGTTAGATGCATCGATGCCAAGATACATTCCATCATAGGCACTCAGATTTGTTGCAATACCTACAATATCATCAAGATATCTCAGTCGAGTTTCTCCACCACCACCAATGGTAGCGATTTGCTGCTGAATTCTATTAACAAATGTTCTGTAATGGTTTTGTAACTGATCTAGAGTTACAAATTTTTGATCTAAAGGTGTTAGAGGATCACTTGAATTATTTGTAGATGGATCTCCAGGTAGAGTTGGATTGTCTTCTTTTAAAAGAGTTCTCTCATTTACAGTATCAAGAATATTTTCAATATTATTAACTTTTTCCAATAAAGAATTATTTTTTTCTTCAATGGAACTCATCTGTAGTTTTTCTAAAACTACTCTTAATTCTTCTTGAATATTTTCAATATTTTCATTCTGTTTCTTAATATGTTTTTCATTAGTAACTAGATCTACTTCAAGACCTCTCATTTGCTCAGAGATTTTATCTCTAAGTTTGCTTACTTCTGTATCAAGATTGGTTTGATAAGTTTCGTTAGATTCTGTTAAAACATTTTGAATTTCTTTAAGATCTTCACTAACAGTTTCTTCTAAAAAGTTAAATCTTTTTTGATATTTTTCAATATCTTTAGAATAACTCTCTAATTTTTTATCCTCACTAGTCTCTCTATTTTTGAAATCCTTATACAGAGATTGATATTTTTTGGCAATAGAATCTATCTCTTCTTTATATTGATCAGTTACTTCTTTAAGTTCTTGTATCTTTTCTGAAGTTTTTTCAGGAATACCCTCTGAAATAAACTGAACTTTTTCTGTCAGATTATTAACTCTAGAAAGAACTTCTTGCTCTAAATTTTTTACTTCTTGCTCAGACTTGAGTTTAGTTTCAATTAGAAGATTATTGTATTTGGGTATCTCAGTCTCTGTAAAGACCTTTACCTTTGCATTAAGACTTTCAATAGTTTCTTTGTAAGAATCTATTGCATTTTTGATAGTCTCTTCTGTTTTTAATTCTGTTTCTGCAAAAAGTTTTTTATATTTTGGAAGTTCTTTCTCTACTAACTCATTTACATTTTTGTTAAAATCTCCGGCAGTTTCTTTAAATTCTGCTTTGACTATGTTGATAGTATTTTCGTTTACACTTTCAACAGTTTCTAGAGCAGTAGTGACTTCCTTACTTACGTCCTCTTTAATGGAGTCTAAGTTTTCTTCTACTTGTCCTTTGAAAACATCAAGTCTATCGTCAAATCTAACTTCTGATTCTGTAATTAATTTTTTGTATTTTGGTACATCTAAGTCAAGAAAAGATTCAACAGAGTTGGAAAGATTTACAAAATCCTCTCTAATCTTATCAACTGTCTTACCATTAATATTTGATATCTTAGATTCAATTTTAGATATTGATTCTTCTACAAAAAGAAGTTGTGCCATCATGGCACCATCTAAATCTTCTTTATTGATTAAATGCTTTATCTCATCTTTTATACTATCAATTTCTGTAGATACATTTTCTACTTTTTCTAAATTTTCTTTGAAACTATCAAAAGTAGAAGTGAAGTCACTTAAAGATTGAATATGATTTAAGTTTGATTTAAAAGCGTCAAATGCTTCAGATACCTGCTCTATCTTTTCAGGACGTGCAGAATCATAACTCTCCTTAACCTCATCAAGGGGAGTTTTCTTATTATTACCAAAAAAATCTGAAGGCTTCTTTAGTGCCACGTTTAATATATCTCCTCTATTTTACTATTTATCGTCCTCTTTTAATCCATCTTTCAGCATCTTTGCCAAATCTGCTGTTGACCCGACAAATAATGCGTTATTAACAGTTGATGGACCTTTAATCTTTTCCTCTGCTTCAACGTCTTTAAGTTTTTTCTGCAGATCTAATAATTTATCAGTTGCATCGGCAACGTTTTTAATTAACTGACCAGCAACTTCATATGCTCTTGGCATCTCACTTTCTTGTGCAAGTTCGAGAACACCGTTAAGAGCTTCTTGCCCCTTTTCTATAATGGAGTAAAGATTACCTCTAGTATACTCGTAATCTTTTTTTATGTCATCAACACCTTCTTTGACTTTTTCAATTTTACTCTCGACCACTTCTGGTTTTACAACTTCGCCAGAGGTATTGAATGTGTCGTTTAGATCGTCAAAGTTTTTTGTCATTTTCATCAGAACCCACCACTAAATCCGAAGTCGTCACCCTCTTCAATCAATGCACTATCTGCAGAGTCGATGATAAAGATTTCTTCTCCTGTTAAGTGATCGGTAATGGTAGTTCCATCTTGACCTCTCTTCACATTAAGTCTATTGCCAGTTATCTTAGTAATGAATATCTCTTCTCCGTTAAGGTCAACGTAAGTTTTTTCTGTAAGACCACTAGCATCAGCAACATTGAATGCTGTTTTTGCTTTTGTAATATTTTCTGCCAGTGTTGTTGCTGCGTTTCCTGTGTAATTCTTGATTGCCCTCGGTTCGACAGAGTAAGAAACCTCTCTGGTAGCATTTGAAGTATCTGTTCCAGTGAGATAACTGACTGTAGCCTTTTTGATGATATCCTTGGTTGCGGTGGATGCAGGACCAAATAGATATGTTTTTGCAGTAAATCTCAGAGTATAAAGAAGAACTCTTCTGCTAGTGAAATCTCCTTCATAGTCATCCTGCATGGTAATGTTTTCCAGGACGACGGGAATATCTCTTTTTTCTTGAAGTGCTTCAACCAGTTCTACTGTGACGTTATATGCTGGTTGGAAATATGGTAAAATTTGTTCTACAATTTGAAGTGCATCATCATTTAATTTGCACATGATGGCAAGTTCAAATTGCATATTATATGGAACAGGCATATAAGACTTTTTAGTCTCAGTACCATCATTAGGATCCTTTACAGTGAATGTTGATGTTGTAGTAACTTTTCTACTAGGATCATATGTTAGTCCTGTAAACTCAAATGACATTCTCGGAAGAGTAATGGCAAAAGGTTTGTTAAGATCAGGAGACTGTTCTATTCTTGCTAGAAATTTTTGAGTGGGACCGTATGCCAGAGGAACTTTTACAACACTAACAACATTATCATCAGTATCTTCATGTTTTATTGAAATGTTATTAAACAGAGTACCAAAAGAGATAATGGTTCTCCTCAAAATTTCGTTGTAAAAATATTCAAACATTTTTAAAGTCCTACAATATCTCTATATTAAGATATTTTTATTTAGGGCATACCGAATGGGTTCTGCTCAGAGAAGTCAAGTATCTTGTCTGCCTCAACTTCAATATTGATGTTGTCAGCAAATCCATCATCGGCAGGTTGTGCGTCTACCACTCTCAGTTCATACGCTGCACCGGAAGTTTGACCAGTAATAGTTTCTCCACGGGTAAATTCTCCAGTTACAGTACCAACCTCAAGTTCATTTGTTGATGAATTCCATACTCTAACTCTTGCAGTTGTTCCACTGGAGGATCCTACTACAATTTCATTAAATTGGAATGTTCCAGATCCAGAACTACCAGATGTTGCGATAGACATCGTAGGAGCAACAGAGTATCCAACACCAGCATTTGTTAGGAAGATGTTTGAAATCGTCCCAGCAGCACTTACAACTGCTGTTGCAGCAGCAGACACAGTTGTGACACCAGATTCAAAGACTTGATTAGTGAAGGTGATTGTAGGGGGAGTTGTGTATCCAGATCCACCGTTTGTAATAGTAACGATTCCAACAACACCATCACCAATTGTTGCGGTTGCCGCAGCACCAGTTCCACCTGATCCACCACCAGTAAATCTAACACCTGGTGCTACAGTATATCCCGCACCAGAATTTGATACATCAACCCTCTGAACAGATTGATCCTTTGGATTGGCATTTAAATTACATACATTTATACCACCAATCATAGTGGCAATACCGATTGCTGTAGTCCCTCCTGCAGGGGCAGCAGAGACAACTACAGTTGGCACACTACTGTATCCACCACCTCTGTTTGATATTGTAAATTGTCTTACACCACCATCAAATATAGCAACAGTTGCAGTTGCTTGAACAGCAGAACCAACCAGAGTGAGTGTCTGTGTAGGACCTTGAATAGTGTTTATACCATCATCAGTCTGACCATCATAGTCTTCTCCTATGAGGTTGTTATCGATATCTTCTATACCAGTTGCGATAACTTCATCTTCCAGACGGAAGAGTTCGCAATACAATTCATAAACGTAGAGATTTTGTAACTGATAATATGGTTTTGCATATTCAATATCTTTTATTTCATAAATTCTATCATCAAGAGGAAACCAAATAAGATCTCCACTTTTTGGTCTAGTTGATAATTTTATGTTAGACTGATCTTGAATCAGAGGAGTAATATAATTTTCAAATCTCTCTCTAGAGATGATAAGTCTTACTTCATCTTTTGATTCAATTCCAAACTTAGAAAGAATATTACCAGCACCAGAGTATTGATCATAATTATCAACATATGCTTCAAGAGGAAGTGCCATGTCAAATTTTGACTGCACTACTTCTCTTATAACAGTATTTTCTGTCAGATACTTTCTAGGTAAGTAAAATATATCTACACCATAAGTTCTCAGTTGTTCATTTATTAAGTCCTGAACAAGATTTTGCTCACCGCTAGTTCCTTGTGTGAAATATGGATTTAATACCATGATATCAACCTATCATATCGTATGGAGGAAGTTCGTAAGTATTGGACATCTGCTCCCTAATCACTTCCAAATCTTTTTGGGCATCATCATAAATTTGACGACCATTTAACTCAATTCCACCAGGTAATTTAACACCTTGGAATTTTATTAAATTTTGCCCCCATTGTTTTTTGACAAGTGCTGTTACATATTTTTTTAAGAATGAATCGTTCCAAACTCTTGAATATGAATTTGGATCTAACATGCGATAGCAATCAATTACAAGATAATCATCTTTGGTTGCAGATCCCCAGTCAATATCTAAATACAACCTATCTTGTCTTTGATTAAATCTAATAAACTTATCGGTACTTAATGCAAAATCAATATCCTCAAGATATCTTTTGGTCATCGCATAAGTCAATATTTCAGTTGATCCCCAATAATAAATGTCATTTAAAAATAATTGATACTTAACACTGAACATATTGTTCGTTACAGTGTTTGATCCATCAAATTTAAATACTTTTGTTATCCCAATGATCTCTGGTGGAACTTGAAGATAATTACTATTCTCTTCAAAAGAGAATGATACAGAAGCTCCATCAATAGTGGAAGTTCCAGTGGATGTTGTTATGCCTGCAGCATTGTTAGAACCACCTCTTGCTCTACCTCTATCAATATCTTCTTGAGTTATTTTATATTTTAAAAACGTCTGAGTTACACCATCAAAGTGTCTCTCTTGAAAATATTGTACTGCATCATCAATAAGATCATCTATTTGCTCATCGGCGACATTAATTTCAAGCACTGGTGCTCCCAGTTGCCTTTTACAATAATTAATTAAATCTGTCCTACTTGCTGGTTGTGCCATTTATTCCACAAGTTTCCCTATCTGTATTTAGGGTGCTGAAGATACAGGATTATAGACATACACATTCCCATTCGCAAGTGTGTATGTTGTAGCACCTCCACCAACCTCTTCTTTTACTAAAACGTCATAAACATATCTTCCTTCAGATAAATTTCTTGTGGAAGTTGTGCCAAGAGAAAGTTTCATTTGACCATCATATGCACTAGTAAATCCAACAGTAAATGAAGTTGTTACACCAAGTGTTGCCCCAACAGCAACACTTTTAGAGATTGCTGCAGAACCACTATAGTCAGTTAAATCAAAATTACCACTTGAAACAGTTTTCACATTCAAATTTGCAGAAAAGTCTGATCCTCCATATATGGTCAAATTAAGACCATAAGGAACTCCAGAATCTGGATCGAAAGTAATATTTTTAGATGGCATCTGGAAGTCCTATTACCGACATTGTTTCTTGCTGTTTATAATATAATTTTGCAAAAGACTTTGCGATATTTTTTAACATATCACGGTCATCACATTTATCTATATCAGTTGCAATTTGTTGATATGCAAAACTTTTAGACAAATTGTTTAACTCTATGTTATCAGGATCCATGTAATAACTCCTTTAGTAATGACTTGATTTCATTAAGTTCACTCTTCACGTTAGCAAGATCTTCTTCAATTGTCTGTACTTTTTGATTCTTTTCTGTTTTTACTTCACGCCTTGAAAGATACTGTGTATATTCCAAATTATTTACATTAAGAATGGCATTGGTTTCAGGATCTCTTGCGAGATCCTTATGACCTTTCATTTCATAAAATTCCATATTATGCTAGGGCAATAACTCTAAGTTCTTTCACTCTTGGTACAAAACACTGACTTGTGGATGAAAGAGCCAGTTTGATTCTATATGTTCTAAATGATGGTAATCTGTCAATAGTAAATGTATATTCTCTATAATCAAGTGATCTACTCTCGAAAGAGAGAATATTTGATTTAGTTATAAAGGAATCAGATTCACCATTGTTATTTTCAGAAGCAATAATTTCTCCTCTTTCATTGAGGTTTGCATATCCAGGGAAAGGAGTGAACACAGGAACTAATCCTGGTTTGTTATTAGTTGCAAAGAATGCCCTAATATCAGATCCTTCATTAATATGGGCAGCAACAATAACTTTAATAGAAGATGCTGGATTTTCCAGAACAATTTCTTTAGAGAAGTATTGGAATGCCGTTGGATCCTCAGTAGCACTATTTACCCTAGGGTCTGTTGCATAATTTGAAATAATATTATTTACTCTATTAGAAGTAAGAATTGCATTTACTCTTTGAGAGTCAATAACGGGACTAATACGTGTATCTGTAGATGAAAGGAAAAGTCTCATTTGCATTGACTTACCACCAACAATATTGGTAAGTTGTAGATCTTCATTTACCTTAGAAGCAATCATTCTTGGGGTATCAAAATAATTCTTTTGATTTATAGTGATATCTTGGAATCCAGCATCAACGAAAGGTATTTCATTGCCACTAAAACTTTGAGTAGTAGTTGTTCTAAGTTCAGCAGTAATACTAGTTCCAGGAACAGTTACATTTTGAACCTGTGGAGTAATAATTTCAAAAGGCATATTTTGAGATGCTCTGACTTTAGATCCCCCTGCAGATCTATCTCCTGTAATATAAAGTTTAGGGAATCCAACATCAGTACTTCTGTCAGTTCCTGTTGTTCCACTAGTATCAATCTTAACCTGATAACTATCAAATGTGAATGGATCAAGTCTAGTGACATCACTCAGATCATGAGTTCTATTGATCCTGTCAAGATTAATTCCACCAAGTTCATACTTATAAACAGGAGTTCCAACTGGATATGTTTTTGGATCCGCACCTCTTACTATGTTTCCTCCAATACTGTTTCCACTTACATTAGTATATTCAATGATTTCATCACCAATTAATAAGTAACCTACATTGGTTGTTCCAACACCAACACCTTCAAATGTAGAGAATGTTGTTGCACCACCAACTACGATTTGATCTGTAGATGTAGATGAGTATTCCGCAGTCAGTTTAGTTGGTTTTACGTCAGGAAGGACACCAGATATGCTTACAGAGTTGTCTGAGAAATACATTCCATGATTTTGATGATTAACTTTAAAGTGCAATCCATCAGTGTCAGTTATGATATTTGCAATTTGAACATCACCACCAGTTCCAAGTCCAACGGCACCAGAAGAGTTAAGTTCTGTAGAAATACCAGAACTATTGTTGAAGAACAACGTCTTCCCTGCTCCAACTGCAAACTCACCTTGAACATTATTTAAAATAAGTTCATTAGTAACTCCAATTCCTGCAATCGTAAGTCTTGCATTTCTGCCAACAGATGCTGCTCCAATTGTAGTAATACCTACAACATCACCTACTTGATATCCAGAACCACCAGCATTATTGATAGTAGCTCCAGAGGCAACAATGCTACCATTTCTGACAGTGATGTCTGCTGTTGCTCCTCTTCCGTTACCAGTTAAAGTAACAAGATTAACTCCACTAAACGTTTGACCACCATCAGCAGGAGTATATCCAAGACCAGCATTACTGATTGAAAGATTTCCTACAGCAGAACCTGCAGTTCCTACGAGGTCACCACTTGCATTTGTTGTTGCTTGAGTAAAAGTATTTCCAAATTCATATGAATCTGCAACCGTGGTTCCAAGACCAACTCTAATTGATCTAGACTGAAGAACAATAGGATCGGGGGTAAGTTTTGCAATCTGTGCATTTCCTCTTGTGAGTTCTGGACTATAGAACTCAACAGATCCCGTATCAAGGAAATCTGCTCTATAAAGAGTAAACTTGAGATCCTCCCACTGACTTGGTTCCCATGTAGAAGCATTCTGTGATTTGAACAGAGATCCAAGATATGGTTGGTTAGAGATAAATGTATCTGTCAGAAGATCATTTTCACCAATTCTAGAGATATAGACACTATACTTGGTGGAGTTAGATGCTAAGCATACAGCATACTCAGTGCCCCCCTCAACGTACACAGGTGCCTTGAATTTGATATTAGTAGCAATTGATCCATCACCTGATGTTTCAATGTCATTGGGATCTAAAACAATTTCAGAGAAAGGTAAAATTCTTGCAGTTGGTGTACCATTTTCCATAGTTCTTAACTGGAAGACAACAGGAACATCCATGTCATCTTTAGATCTAAAGAACACATCACAACTGGTCAAGAATACACCAGTCTCATCTTCTACCAAGAACGATTGTGCAAGTGGGTCATAGTAAGAAATAATTGTCTGAGTTCTTGATCTTGAAGAAACAACTCTACTACTAACAACCTCTGTGCCAAGATCTCTGTTAACGTTTCTGCTCTGGAATTCGTTTTTCAGTTCAACTCTTGCATTTCTAACTGAAATAATATTTTCTTGAACTGTTTCTAGAGTACCAGATGCAGCAAAGGATTCCTCTGCAATTGTGGTTGCATTGTCCTGATTATTGTCAATATCATTAGTAAGAGTGAAAGTTTTAGTTCCACACTCAAACCTTGGGAAAGTGATATTATTAGGATCTGGAATATAGTAGCTACCTATGAGAGTGGCAGACAAGTCAGAAATTAATCTAACATTTTCAACGGTGGCAATAGCACCACTTGTTGATCCAATCAATGTCATTCCTGCTTTTACCCAACCATAGAAATCACCTCTTGCTTGAGATGCAAGAGAGAATGTATCTACATTAAGAATAGTAGAAGTTGATGAGTATGATACAGATAATGGAAGATTTAGATATGGATTTTCAACATAAGTTTTAGTAGGAGCATCATATGGTCCTTCTCTATGGTTATGTTGAGCAGTTCTAAATCTAATAAATGCATTTGATTCTGCAGAAGACTCACCAAGACCAGTTGTCTGCATTGAACCAATAACTGTTTCACCAACCTGGAAAGTTCCAGATGTCATAGTGATTTCTAGAAGTTTAGGAACACAATATTCTGTAATGTCAACACCATCAAAGAATCCATACATTCTAGTGAGTGGTTTCATCTTCTTAGAAACAAATTCCACGTTTCTAGATCTCATGTATGGAATAAGATCTCTGCTGACAACTCTGTCTCCAACAGACTCCATATCAAACGATTCAGTAACGATGGTTCTGACACCAGACCTAGAACGTGTTCCAAACTCTCTGGTTGTTCTGAGTTGCTCTTCAATAACTTGATCAGTAACTTGTCTAGTTGAAACACTTCTTCCTGGTCTCCAGGACTCACCTGAGTGAATAACATCAGGACCATTTTGAATAACTCGTTCTCTAGTTTCATCAACAACTTCGACACCAGTCCAATTGGTTTCCCAAGAATCCCAAATCATAGGACCAAATCCTGTTTGGGGATCTATTAAACCTGCTTCAACGTTATCGTTGAATACCTCATTATAATTACCCTCAGTTTCGATGATCTTTGCATCGAGTCTGGTTGTGTCAACCCAGTTGTCAGATGATGGAGTAAGTTCTATAGTTCCATTCCAGAAACTGATAAGGAAAGGAGTAACACTTTCAGTTCTTGTGGCAAAGTTTTGTCTGATAAATTCTACTTCAGAATAATCAAGGGTTACAACATCATTTTCCTTTCTTACATTATTGCCTTCAATGTCTGCAAAATCTAAGTCAGCAGTAGGATCTGCATCAACAACAGGTCCAAATACTAAGTCAACTGAGTTTGTATAATGTCTTGGTCTTAATTCATTAAATTTTCTATCAATAGAGTTATTGACACGAAGATTAAGTTCTTGTGCTTGGAAATCATTGAAATTATCAACAAAGAAACCTGACTTAAATCGGTTTAAACCACTGTCATCTGGGATAAAGAAGTTCGCAGTTTCTTTTTCTAGAAGAGATAAGGTGGTGTAATACTCAAGACTCTTGATTCTATCCTCAAGTTTCTTGATGTCCTGCATCTGATATCTCTTATGTTGCATAAAAGATAATGATGCTTGGCTAGTATCATAAAGAAATGGTGGGAGTTGAACCCTACAAATTTCAATCGCATCATCAATTGGATCAGGTCTAACTGGACTATCAGATGGAGTTCCATACATTATTTGGAACTTACCCTCTTTTGTCAAATAAACTCTATCGATTCTACCTTGGAAATAAGAAACATCTGTTAATATAGCTTCATCGGAAGCTAATACATTAGTTGCTGATTGGCCAGATCCAGTAAATGATCTGCCAAGGAATTCTAAGGGAGATCTATTATTAGTGCTAGCAGTAACAAATGTAGAAACTCTAGGTCTGATATCAATAATATCAGTATTTCTATTGAGATCTATATCCTTAATTTCTGTTGTTAAATCAAATTGCTCGTAGGAATTAGCAGTTATTACATCACCATCATCTGTTGAAGAGAAGGTAGCATTCATAAAATAAATTTTCAACTGCTTACTAGGTGCAGAAGAATCTACCTTTCTTCTTATTCGACCATGATCATAAAAAGTTTTTTCTTGACCAGTTTGGAAACTATAATTTGATGAAATATTAAAACTTGGTGTTACTAAAGTTGAAACAAGAGCAGATCCTAAAGATTCTTCAAACTCTACAGTTTCTCCTTCAATGAAAGCTATTTCATTTTTACGTATAAAGGAAATATTAGAATTGTCTAACTTTTCTGCCACAATTGCAACAGCACCACTTGTCTGACCAATAAACCTCTCTCCAATTATAAATTCCTGAGTTGTAGTTGAGGTTGTGTTGATTGCTTGTAAAGTTACTTGTGGACAAGAAGCCGCAGAAGTGTCTGCAGATTCGTAAATACCATGAATTTTAATTACATCAGGAGTATTTAAAGAAATAACCTCGTCTTCAACTCTAGTTCCAAATGGGAATGATCCATGCGTCAATCCATTATTTAAAGTTGTTGTTCCAATTCCAGATCCAACTAATTTAGATTTATCAATAATTAATGAACTAACTCTATTTTTAATTTTTTGTTTTGCTTTTGGTTTAATCTTTTTCAGTGTGGCAGTTAAGGTAGCATCACTATTAGATCCCAAATCACGAATTTGTAATGTTTTGCCGTTTGGTGAAATATCTAACTGATCACTATTCAGTGCCTCAGTTGTTCCGTCATCCTTTCTAATTAAAAGATATCTTTCCTCATCAAATGGTAAGAAAGTTTCATTCGTTCCTGCAACTACTTGTGTAGAAAGTTCATTACTTGCAATAGTTACATCAAAAGTTTTTCTAATTGTTAATGATGCATCGTCAAGATTTATCTCAGATACATTTACCTTTGGTAACGGTGTAAATAATGAATCATCTGAAGATGATGCTAAGTCTGTTGTAATAACTTTAAAGTCAGTTGTGTTTAAAGCTGCAGTAGGAAGAAGTCCACTAGAAATTCCTGCAACTGCAGTTACACCTTCAATATCAATGTGAGTAGTACCAACACTAACAACTCTTGCTATAATTGGATCCTCTGTAAGAAGTCCACCTGTAGTATTATCAGTGTACTGAACTAGATCATTTTCTTTTATGAAAGTTCCTGGGAATGCGGGATTATTGCTTCTTACAGTACTAACTCCTCCAGTAAAAGGACTTATTGTTGCAATTCCAACAGTAAACTTAGTTGATTGAACTACGTCTGCACTAAATGTATTGATACCTACTGAGGAATCAGTTCCATCATATCCAACCATTCCATAAACAGACTTTGCGTCTGAAATATTATGCTCAGTAACGGCAATAGCAATTCTTCCATCATCAACACCATTAAAGATCAGTCTTTCATTTGGTATAAAAGATCCTTCGGATTCATATACTGTAAGTGCAGTTCCAGCACTTACAGCATGTCTCAAGAATCCTGTTGCTCCACTATTAGCACCTTTTACAAAGGTTGGAGTTGATAATGTATGTGCCTGATTTATTGAAAGTTCTACATTAGTTTGAATATCATAAAGAGCAAGATTCCATTGGTTCTGATTTCCATCAGATGTATTATATGAACCAGATTCTAATCTAAAGTCATAAACTCTAGCAACTCCAACTTCATTGCCTGGAGCAGTTTCTTGATTAGAACCTATTCTTTGATTTCTAAGACTAACAAAATAAGTGTTTCCTAATCCAACAGTTGGATTTCTGTAAACTCGATTAAGTTTTAAAGTAGGACCAGTATTATAAATTACACTTTGGTTTTCAATTGTTTTTGTTGTTCTTGGTTTATCTACATCTAAGTAAACAGCATTTAATGACTCAATCTCATATCCTTTTACATATGCTTTTCCTGGAGAAATTTTGTATAATGCAAGATCATTGGAAACAGTTGCTCCACCAGGACTAAACTGACCTGCATTAAAAATTCCACCGTTACCAACTCTATTATTCAGAGAATCTACAACAGTTACATCAAATGGTTTTGCATAATAGTGACCAGACTCATCAAATGTTCTTCTAGCAAGAACATCTGTTAGATCGTTAAATCCTACACCACCACCTGCAATACTCTTTTTTTTGTTTATCTGAAGAACACCATTTATAACAGTGGCAAGTAAAATAAAATTATCATCATTAAAATCATCAAGTGCTTTTTTGAATAATCTTACACTAATCCTTAATCTATCTGCCCCAGGCGCAGCATAATTGTTAAATCCCTGAGAATTATCATTTAACTCTTCATCAATATCCGCAGTAACAACACTTTCATCAATCAAAAGACCAATTCTATAACTTGGTGTTGTAGTGTATTGATCTAATACTAAACTTTCTTTATTTACGTTTACAAAATTTCCTCTAATAAAATATACACCACTATCAATTTGGAATACCGAACCAGTGGCAGCAGCTGCTGTTTCTAATGTTACTGCAAGAGGAGTTCCTGCAGCAATGGTTGAATTTCCAAGTAACCCTGAAGATAGAACTTCATTGCAAACAATTGGTTCACCATCACTAAAAATTTGAGTAGAGTTATTAGCAGTACTAGAGGTCAAATAGTTGATGTATAATGTTAAATTACCTCTCTCAGAATCTTCTGGTAATAAAACACTATCTACAAACGCAGTTACTCCTGAATTTTGTCCTGTTATTTTTGTTCCTATTAACTGATCAACATATGCCGCTACCGGGACACCCTGATAAGTGTTTTCTAACTGAACACAATAATATATCTGACTATAACCAGTGTTTCCTGGAATTACTTTAGTGCCCTCTTTAAAGAAGTGCTGTCCAAACCTTTCAATTTGATTTTGCAGTATCGATTGAAGAGTTGTTAACTCTCTAGCCTGAACAGGAAATCCTGGCTTGAATAATACCTTATGATAGTCGTTCGTTGCATCAAAATCATCAAAATATGGTGCTACGTTGAGGTTAGTCTGTTGTGGCATAATTCTTTAGAACTGCAAAATAACTTTTATGTCTTCTTTTTGATTCGATGACCGTGTAATAGACGGTCTATTATCAACGTAAATGATACTACCAGAGTGTGCCTTAACTTCAGGATTGGCGATACCGCTATCGAAAGTTTGACCAAGATAATATGTACGATTATTTATTACGGTAGTTATACCTGTAAAATCTGTATCAATTGATAAGTCCTGACCAGTTGTTGGTGATATGACTAGAGATCCTCCAGTTCCAGGAGATCCAGAAAACTCAGTTAGATCAAATCCATAAGTAGGTTGAGTTTGTGCTGTTCCTACGGTATTAAATCCAGAAAGTGATCTATCTTGCCAGAATTTTAGAACACCAGTGTTTTGATCATAACTTATAACTCTTCCAACTGCTGTAGTACCAGTTGATACAGTTTGAGTGAAATAAGAGTCTCCAGCGAAAGATGCAGTACTATATCCAGTACCAACCAATTTTAAAGCGCTAAGAGCACTTGCTTTATCTGCCTGAAGGAGAGATGATGATCCAAATTGCTGAGGATTTTCAACAACACCAACTCTTGCAATTTGGTTTCCTGTTATAAAGTCTGGGTTTGTGCTATCATTTTCAATTCTAGAGTAAAGAAGAACATTATATGCACCAAGTTCTCTATAGATATTTGCACCATGACCACCTTGAGGTGGAATGATTACATCGAAAGATGGTCTTGTGGTTCCTGTTGGTACTCCACCAGCAACTAAATCTACGTTGCCGTATGTATATCCAGATCCTTGATTTGAGACAGTAACAGAACTTACTTGCTGATTTCCGTCAACAACAATAGTGCATTGTGCTCCTGTACCATCACCTCTGATTGGAACTGAAGTATAAACACTATTTGCCGTACCAAGACCAACACCTTTGTTAGTCACAGTTACGATTTTAATTCCACCATCGACTGCATTATCTCTTACTGCTGAATTTTCTGCAGCAGTTAACCAGTCTGTTGGAACTGGCATGAAATCTGTTGATTCAAATCTAACAACTTCACTGGGTTTAATTGTATAAAGATATTTCCAAATATATCCATCACCACTTGTTCCAGCAGACCTTGGTTCTAGATCAGTGAAAGTTGGTTCATCTAGAGATGGTCTACCTTCAGTATTATCTGGATCTGTTCCATTCTGCAGACAAATATAAACTCTGAAATCACTATTCAGTACAATATAATTTGCAGAGTAGAGATTAGTTGCACCAGAAACTGATGCTGTATTTGATCTGGAATAATCATGTCTGTACATATCATAAGTTGTTCCAGAAGACCAAGTTAGTTTTGGAACAACTTGTCTTGCATCATCAGTATTGATTTTTTTCAATGCGATCATTGTATCCCAATAATCATTTTCCTGATCAAAACTATCTTTAGGAGCAGGTGGATCGGAATCCCAATCAGATTGATAATCTGCAGGATTGGTCAATCCAATAAAGGAATAATAAGAATTGCTTGCATTAGATACGCCAGCAATAAAATTACCTGCATTTAATATTCTAATCTGATCAGTTATAATGGCAGCCATTTTGGACAGAGTTTTTCTTTATTTATCAAGTATTAAACAATGTAATTTTTGAATTTCAAGGAATTTGATCTAGTGACTAATGTTGATGTAGAAATACCAGTTCCCTCAGAAATTCCAATTCCACCTAAAGTATAAGAATTATAAGAGTTAGACTCTGCCCTAGCAGTAATGTCTATTCTTCCCCAACTATAATTTCCAAAGAAATCTGAGGTTGTTATACCCGATGTGATGTGTTGATCCACATCAACAGTAACTCTTCTTACATGAGTTGTAATTCCCTGAACACTTGTTGATATAGAAACCGCAGTTCTTACGGCATAGACATTATCAGCAAAAGAAGTTCCTACACCTACAGTGTTACCTGAAGGATCAAACGAGGTTATTGATGTTGTTCCTGCACCTATATTAGAATTCCTTACTACAAACAAATCATTTGCATCGAGAGAACTAATTGTCACTGCAGTTCCAGTAATAGAAGTATCTCTAAGGAATGAGTTAAACGGAATATGAACATCAAAGATGAGTGATGTCGTACCAACTCCTACATTTGTGGTTCCAAATCCAACAATAATACCATTATCTCCAGAATAAGAATTCACACTTACTTCTTCTTCAGAGTAAGTTGGAGGAGAAATAAGAACAGTTGGTGGGTTTGTATAAGTATATCCAACACCTGGACTTGTGACGGCAACTCCTGTGACTGTCCCTCCAGCACTAATGGTAACATTACCAAATCCTCTGGATGTAGTTCCAACACCAACAGTTGAACCAAAGCTTACAGTAGCAGTTGTATATCCAACACCACCATCAGAAATAGTGACAGAAGAGATAGTGCCAAATCCAGAAACAACTGCAGTACCAGCTGCACCTGTCTTAGTTTCTTGTCTTACAAACTTAATTTTCTTTTGGAAATCTAAATCTGTATCATTCTCATTTTGAGAGTTAAAGATAGGTCTTAAATTATCAACATAGATTGCTGTTGATCCCACTCCAACAGACTTGATGAGATATGCACTTGGATTAATAACAGGTTCGTACAACTCTCTATCCTTACCAACACCGATTTGATTGATAAAGATATCTTCTGTTTGACGACACCAATCAACAGGTCTTTCAAGAGTAATATCAGATGTATTTCCTGGACCCTCATAAGGATTAGTTTCAACAGTATTGGTGGACTTAACATTCTCTACAATTCTTTCATCTTCTGTTAGATATGATGCTTGACCAATTGATCTATCACTCTTGAGTTGTAAAGAATCACCTTTCTTCACTGTTTCAATAATATTTCTAAAGATAACATCAGTGTCACCACTTCCTTTATAGAAGAGAATGTTTACAGTATCGCCTACCTTAAGAGGTTCTGTGAATACAACGGTGCTTCCTCCATTAAATGTATATCCCTCTCCAGGAACTTGTAGAGTATTATTAACAAATACAAGGAGAACATCTTCAACGTTGATCTTAGACCCTTTAGCAGCAACGATTGAGACGATAGAACCTGCTTTTGTAAGTGGGAAATCTTTTCTAACACCATCAATAAATTCATCAACCCTATCCAGAACATCTAATGTTCCAATTGTCCATCCACTGAACTCATCTATATGAACTTCATCAATTGTCATTTGGAACTCATTTCCAGAATAAGAAGAAGTGGTTGGAATACCAGTTGTTCCTCCAATAGCAACCGTCAAGATCTGACCATTACCATATCCATAACCAGAGTTTACAATCTCAAAGTCAATAACACTAGATCCCTGACCAACAACAACATTTGCAGTTGCATGTGTTCCAAATCCAGTAGCAGAGGAGGAACTGTATACCAACGGTATGTTGGAGTAACTTAATGGATTGTCAAATACAACATCGAGTGGTTTGTTGAGTTTACCGCATCTTGCATAAAAATGTTTTCTAGTCGAAATACCAGTGTTTATTTCAAAAGTTGTATTATCAATAATTCTAAGAACTTTTGTTCCATTTACTGCTGGGTCAAATGTACTAGCAGAGTTATTGGTTGCTCTTGGTGCAATAATAACAGGTTGTGCAGTTCCTCCACTTTGGAAGAAAGTTGGAACTGTAGAAACACCAGCATTGACTTCAAATTCAGTAGAACTATTAACTGCAGTTACTTTAGCACCACAGTAAACTGGATCTGTTGCTCTAGGATAAGTATGGGTAGATGATCCACTATCAAGTCCACAAGTAAATCCAAGACCAGTCAGAAGGACATCACTCTTCTGTCCTGTAGTGGAAAGATTGTGAGCACCTGATGTGGTTACAGTCATGATGCCACTTACGTTATCATAAATCGCATTAGTAACATTAACCGGTCCTGAACCACTGTAGTCGCAGGTAAACGCTATTCCAGAAACAATAATTTCATCATCAAGAGTCAATCCATGTGCGGTGGATGTAGTGACGGTTGTTAATCCAGTTATTGAAGTATAACCAACGTTTGATATATCTCTAGGTGCATAGAATACCTGAGAGTTTGTAACAGCAACTCCAATGATATGTCCACCAGATACTGATGCTGTTCCAATAGAAACGATGTTTGATTCTGATGTAGAATTTGTTCTGATTGCAACATTGACAACCAATTCATCAACATTAGTTCCTGTTGTTTGTATTCCACTTCTATAACCAGAACCACTATTACCAATAGCAATGGAGGTGATAGTTCCCGAAGCAGATACGACAGCAGTTCCACCCGCAGCAACCAATGGTTGATAACCAAAACCTTCAGTTGATGCCACTGAGACGATAATACCACCCTTAGGATAACTAGAAATTCCAACGTCTGGTCCAAGTGGAACTGTATTAGTTCCTTGGAAGGTGATGGATGTAATACCAGACTGTTCACTCAGGACATATTGGTCGGTAAGTCCAGGTGACTGGAATATGTCATTAACTAAGATGACAGCACCTTCTGTCGAAATACCAGGAGTGTCAGATCCACTTTGCTTGAGATTAAATTCATTTTCCGTAGCATTAAATCCTGCAGAAATGTCATCAAAAACATAGTTCTTATAATAAGTCTCATTTGCAGTATCAACAATACCAGATCTCATGAAAGATCTTCCTTGGAAACTGGAAGATGTAGTGATACCAGTCCAATCTCTTTCATCAGGTGGATTTGTAGTCGATCCAATAGGAGTATTTCCAAACGGTGCTTCTACAAAGTTCAGTACATTATCTACAATATTGTAATTTCCTACAATTTTGGTAACTAAATCTCCGGTGGCAGCGACTCCAATCTTTGTTCCTAACCACTCTCTACGAACTCTAACGGTATTTGTACTGCCAATACCAACACCTTCAATCTTCATAATTTCATCACCAATTTGAATTAGATCTGATCCGAAGAAAGATGTAATTCCACTAAATTTCAAAATGTTGTCCACAGTCAACATCTGATCAGCAAGTGTGGTAGTTAGAGCAGCAGAAACTATGGGAGACTGAATAACATTATCAAGTGCAACCATAACCTTTGCATTTTGATTAGTAGATACAAATCTATGAGATGTACCAATACCAACACTTTCAAGTTCAACTACCTCAGGAATTGACTTCAATGCATTTGCAGCACTTGTTGCAATCTTGATGATATTGTCATCGACTTTAACAGCAAATAGATTTTCTCCTGGAAGGAAGGTTGTATTTGCAGCACCAACAAAACTAGTTGATGCAATGCCAATGGAGGAAGATGCAGTTCCAACATGAACATATTTCAGTTTTTCACCACTCACAAAGAAGTGATTTGGAATTTTAATGGAATTATCTGTAGTGTTAACAACATCGGTATCATTTGCCTCAAAGTATCTTTCAAAGATTGGAAGATTTTCATGCTGTATTTCAAATCCTCTCTTGATATCAGAGTCTGTGCCTTGATAAGATCCCAAATCACTAGTAATCGATCCATTAGTGAAATCAATCGCATTAGGTAATGAAGTGTCTTCATTCAAAGTTAATGCATTCATGTATACATTAACTACTGTGTCAATACTTGCATTTGGAGTAAAGACGAGAGAAACGGTTCCTGCGGCAGAAACTCTAGATCCAAATGTTCCTAATCCAGCACCAGTTTCTATGACACCATATTCAGTGTCGTATGTCTGATAACTTTCTGGTGAAGTTACATAATCATCAACAACAATAATTTCAGAAAGTTGAGTTGAAGTATTGGTTGTATCAGTAACTTGTGCTATAAAATAAGCAGCATCATAATTATTTGGATATTCAGCAACTGTATTGATTCCTGGAGACCCTGAGGAAGAGATGCTAGTTGTTCTAGCTTCAAGTCTAGCTCTAGTGAGATCAGCAGTTCCAATACCAGTAATAGTATTTGTAGAAAGTCCTACTTGAATAGTGTTAATTACACCTGTAGTTGCAATACCAACAGAAGTTGGAATAAAATCAACATTTAAAGAAGAACCACTGAAATATGCATGATATGTGCCAAGTCCAATTGCAGAATATCCTCCAAGATTTGTTGTCAATCTTCCATATTCCAACATCTCAATGTTTGTTCCATCATGAACAATATTAAGTTCAATTGATTCAAATTCTTCATTTCTAGTCAAGTCTGGATTTATATCAACCAGAACTTTAACACTAGTATGAGTATCTCCAATTGAAACGATAGTGGTGGTGACTCCAGATGTTACTGGAGAACTCTTAGTTTCAATTGTTGCAACTCCACCAAGACTTGTAGTTCCAGTTCCCAGGAAATTGTCATTTAAGTTGTATGAGAAGATGCTAAGATCATAATCATTAACTGCGGATTTAGTTGGATAGAATTGGAGTTGAGCTTCGGATCCAGAGATAGCAAAGTCAAATGAACCTTGATCATAATGAGTTTCAACTCTACCATATTGATTCAAGTATCCACGGGAATTGTCATGGAGGAGATCGACAATCATCAATTGTCTTTGTGCATTATATCTCTTGTCTCTGACATATGTGATATACTTTTGGGATCTAACATCACTCAAGGAGAAAGTAT
Source organism: Euryarchaeota archaeon TMED129 (assembly GCA_002172375.1). GTDB lineage: Archaea > Thermoplasmatota > Poseidoniia > Poseidoniales > Thalassarchaeaceae > MGIIb-O3. The sequence goes on from NHGE01000016.1 coordinate 26,752, forward strand.
CTACTACACTAAAAGAAAATGGTCTAGGACTACTATTAAACTGACTACCAATATCATCAATGGAAAGAACTCTATTACCAACGGATTCAAAATAATCTGTAAGAATTCTATTAGAGAAGACTATTTCGTCGGAAATAAGTTTTGAACCCTGAGTTAGATTATTTTCTGTGGCAAGATCAAATCCATAGACACAATTCAAACTTGCAAATCCATCAATGTTATTGACAGTATTAATACTAGTAGTATCGGTTGGAATTCCAACAGACATACTATTACTATTGTTAGTCTCTAACTGATAGTCCGAGAACTTCTTATAACCTAATGTGTGATTTTGTGCAGAAACAACATCATTCCAATCATCATAAGGAACTCTAGATCTCAATGAGTATGAGAAGTTTTGATAGTAAAAATTGTCTTGAAGTTTTTGTAGTTCAAAGTTTAAACGACCAAAATCTTCTTGCCAACCTTGAATAACTTTTGAAGTTGCTTCTAAATCAATATAAGAATCAAAGGAAGTGATGGAAGCAGCAATTCCCTGAACTTTAGAATCAGAACCTCTAATAACTTCACCGACAACGAAATTATCATCTGACGAAACTGTTACTACATTAATTTTTGGATCCCAACTTTGAACCGTTCCATTCGCAGAAACTGATTTAATTATTTCTCCATTGATAAAGTTTCTTGTGTTTAAGGTAGAAGTAAATGATGGGAAATGTTTGGATGCAAGTATTTTTCCAGAAGAACTAGTTGCATTGAAAGTTCCTGGGAACTCACTACCTTCTAACAATCCAGACATACTATAAGTAACACTTCCAATACCACCAAGATTTTCAGTAATTCCTGTAACATCAAACAACTTATAGTCATATTCAGAAGAGTTGTATCCTTTCCCAGTTGATCCTACACCAACACTGATACCCTCTACAAGAACTTTATCCCCTACAGCAAATGGGAATATGTTGACTGTACTAAATCCAACAGATAAGGTCGCTGTTACTGTCTCATCTGCTGCATTGAACACAATCGTATTGATACCAACACCCGCACCACTCTGTGTTGGTATGATCGTTGGTGTCACATTATTCATACCATTAGTGTTCTTCAGAATTTCTACTTCAGATTTTCCGAGAGTAACTTTTAAATCAACATCAGTAACTTGTTTAGCAGTTTTTCCATCTAATACAATTAGTACAGGTGGAACTGAGAATCCTCTTCCAAAAGAAACAATTCCCACTGTGTCAAATGATGCTAGGGACTCTACTTTGATAATTTGAGGAAGAAGAATTCTAGGATTAAGTGTTGGATCTGATGGTAGAGTAAATCCAATATTATCCAACGTCATGTTCTTAAGAGAACCAACTTCTTTACTTTTCGCCTCTAAGATAGCTCCATTCCCAGAAAGAGTATTTACTGTCGTTATGCCTGGTAATGAATAGTAATTCTTCCCTTGATTAGTCAGTTCAACTCTCGATATTGGACCATATGTGTGAGTACAATCAGTATCATATGTAATTAATGATGAACTATCATAAGATAATTTTTCTGGAGTTTCTGCAAGAGGATATGTAAAAGTAGTGGTAGTTCCTACCGTAATAGTGTGTTTACCATTATAAAGACTATTTTTGGGTAGAAGAACATTGCCAGAAATAACTTCAGTATCAGTGACTATTTCTGTTTTTGATGCAGGAGTATCACTTTCATAAACTGGAGTTAAGTTATAATAAAGTTCGTTGGGAGTATTCTCATTAACAAATAACTCTGCTTTGGCACCAAGTGTGCCAACAATTCCTTGTCTGGACAATTCAAATGTTTTATTTTCTTTTGATTTTTCCCATTCTTTAGTAAAGTTTTTATCAACAAATAAATCAAACTTGAATGCAGGATAATTTGTTCCTTGCTTTACATAAGAAAGTGAGGGATCTGATAGATCGAACGTTACTGTAGAATCTTTATAAAGTTTTACTGCTGGTGATATAGGATTAATAGTTCCAAGAGAAGCACTAGATATCCCTACAATAGTTGGTTTTGGTTGAGTAGCATCATAATAAGTGTTTGATAGTTTAATCGTATTATCGTCAACTCTCACAACGTAATATATTCTATCACTAGAAAGTCCTACAGAAGATACTTCTGAGGTATGAATTATCTTATCACCTGTTTTAAATCCATGAGAATTAATAGATATGGCATTTGTTGTAGTGTTAACTCCTGCAGTTACAAACCCAACAGGATTTACAATCAATCTTCTGTTAAAGTCATTATAAGTTAGTGTTACAATTCCCGTGTTTTGTGGGTTTACATTGACAAAAATATTATGAGGAGAACTTAGTCCATGGGTTCCTGCAGTTGAGACGGTAACTAAGTTTCTTCTCATATCTCCAGTAATTACACTATAATTTGTTTTAAAACTATGAGTGTTACCAGTTCCAACATTTCTAAAGAATAGTGTGGATGAGGTAGGATTTTCAATACCAACAAATGTTCCAGTGGTTCCAAGTCCAACTCTTACAGTTGCAATTCCAATTAAATCATCAGTAATTTTTGCAACAAACAAACTAGTTCCATCGGCAAGAGTGGTTCCAATTCCAACATTAGTTTCATCTTGTACAATTATTCCAGAACCCTTAACAGATCCTACTCCAGTAGAATAAGTTACTTGATCTCCGGTCTTTAAATTGTGTGAAGGAAGATAAAGTGCTTTAGTTTGAATGAAGACTGAGGTTGCACCAGCACCTGGATTGGAGAAAGAAATCGTCGTTCCAATTCCAACTCCAGCAGTTGTTCCCAATCCAACAGTTTCTGTTGGGTCAAAGTAAATTTGTTTGTTTAAAGTGTAAGAGTAATCAGTCTTAAATCCAGAGTTGATTCTTAACTTTCTAGGAACTTCGTAAATAAACTTACCAATAGTATGACTAGAACCTGAAGTGTTATCAAATGCTCTTAGAATTCTAATTCTAGAATTTAAAGGATCAACATTCAGAACTTTAACTTTTTCTGTGCCCACAACCAAAGTATCATTTTCTCTGATACTTGGATAATTTAAGTCACCAGAAACTCTGAAGTAAGTTACAATTCCAGTTATGTTAGTATTGCCAATAGCAACTCCTGTAGTTCCTATACCAGCAATCGTTAATCTATTTGTTTTAATACCGACGTTATAAGATCCTTCAATGCCAGATGATGTTGTAGATAATCCTGTTACGGAAATAATGTCAAGTGGTTCAAAATTATGAGGATTATCCGAGAAAATTAAATATTCCCCTTTTGATTGCCCAGGATATACTTCAATACCTTCAATTACACTCGAAGCAACACTTATATTATTGACTGACCTTCCTTTAATCCTAGTTACTTTTGCCGCTACACCTTGACCTCTAGTTCCATTATTATTAAATACAAGAGTTTCATTAATTCTATATTCTGATCCACCTGTGACAATACCAACACTCTCGATCGTGCCAGGAGAAGTTGCAGTGACGGTTGCAGTTTGATCTAACTTATTTGGAATATAAAAATATGGATATTCTAACTCATCTTCAATAACATTTAGTGGTTGTGTGTTTCTACGCCAATCATTTGAGATATCAAATCCATCGTAATTTGATGTTAATCTAAAGTTAAATTCGTCAGGAACACCTTTATAGTTGTCACCAATTACATAAGGGAAAACTGGTTTACGATTTTTTTCAAAAATTCCTGTTGATTCTGCAAATTTATCATTAATCGTGACAAAATATGCATATGTTCCTTTTGGAAATTCTGGTGTTATACAGAATCGTCCATTATTTTCATCAAGAATAGTATCATCAGAAACTTCATTATGAGTATAATCGTTGATAAAAAATCCTTCGGGAAAAATAGAAGTTGGTGGTCTATTATCTTTAAGATTAATAGAATATCCAGATTTCATTTGAGAAATAACACCACCATTTAATCTAGAATATGCATATGGACCATATATTGGATGTCCATCATATGCAAATCCTAATATAGGAGAGTGTTGTGTTGATTGAACTTCAATACTATTAACCTTTCTTAAATCTCTTTCTCCGTATAAGATATTTCCTTCTTGATCGGAAGCAAAAACAGTTTCTCTAAGTTTTCTTGGAGCATACAGGTGTGAGTATTGAAGTCCAAAATCATCTGACTTCAAACCTGTTGTAACTACACCATCATCCTGCGAGAAATATGTAGAATATTTTTCAAATAAATTTACTCTCCAATTTTGTATATTTGATTTGAATACTGGGAGTATCTCTTTTGATCCAGCTGGGATGACATTAATTACCGTTGTTCCAAGATCATCTGAATATCCAGCACCAGGTTCAACAATTTTAACATCAGTTACTGATCCATTTTCTAAGATGGGAACTAAAACGGCACCTACTCCATCACCAACTACCTCTAAATCTGGTGTAGACAAATACCTACTTCCTGATTTTTGAATGATAACTTCAACTACTTTACCATTAACAACGATTGGAGTTAATTGACAATTAGATCCTGCCTCAAATTCGACGGTTGGTTGTCTATCTAAGTTTAGAATTTCGGAAGATCCATAACCAACTCCGCCATTTTCAAGATGTACGGATGTTACTGTTCCTCTTACAATTGGTTGGAAAGATCCTTTAAATGTTTCTGTACCAATAGAAGAAATTCCTACATTACCAGATAAAGTAAGTGTAATGTCTGGATAATTGAAATTGTGAGTTCCTACACCCACAGAAGTTATATCAACATATTGTTTTGTTCTAGTATAAAATTCTCTATCAGATGAAATTCCAATTTGAGAAAGATGGAATGAATCCTTATCAACTGCGGTTACAAAATACTCAGTATCTACAGACAATCCTGAGATTGGAGTTCCTGTGCAAGTATATTTTACTTTCTCACCAGTTTTATAGTCATGATTTACAATTGTAATCAAATTAGAGGACGTGTTAATACCAGCAACATGTGCGGTTCTTTTTTTATTTTCATATCCAGAACCACCATTAACAACATTGATGGCACTAACTATGGATTTTTTATTTACAGATTCTAAGGAATGTTTGCCAATACCATGATCGGTTAAATATACCGTGTTAATGCCTGCTATGGCATCCGATTGAGTGGGATGCAATTTTACAGTAACGTCATCAACAGTGGATACAAAATATACAGAGTCTGTAACTATTCCAACAACTGCACCCTGATTTTTTGTTTTATAAATTACTTGCTCAGCATTTCTAAATTTGTGATATGTAGAAAATCCAATTGTAGATTGTGTTAAGGAAGTACCAGTTGTTACTCCTGAAGATGCTAGATCTGCAAAAAATTCAACTTCATGATTAATTAATTTCATGCTGACTTGAGCAACAGCACCAGAACCATTACCACCCTCAAGTTTAATTGATGGTGTATTTAAATAATCAAATCCAGGATCTAAAATTCTAATTTCTCTGAGAGAACCAAAAATTGCAGGGTATCCAGTTGCACCTGTCCCGACAGAGTCTGAAATGATTAAATTAGGTGGATTTATTACATCAATATTTGTTCCCTCAGATAAAACATCAATTGTTTCAATCTTTCCATACTTTATAACATCCTTTCCCTTATAGTTTAAAAGTTCAACACCATTCACAAACATTCCAGTTAGTCCTGGTTCCGTTTTGGTCAAGATTCCAGTATTAAGAGGTTCTGATATTTTTCTTAAAACCTTCTGTGGACCTAATGTTTTTCCATTAAACTCAAAAGGTCTTATGACACTATTAGCAACAGTTGTTGAATTATCTAAGGAAATAAATTCCGAATTAAAAATATCATCTCTACTTCTTGCAAATTTAACGGTTGATCCACTAACCCTTTTTACAAAATAAAGTCCATCATCAAATAATGAAGTATCTCTGGCCAATCTAGTGTCACTACTTCCACTATCATTAATGAATGTTTCACTTACTAATTGTGCTTGATAGTAAACAGCATCTCCAGTATAAAAACCATGATCTACTCCAGGAGAAATTTCAAACTCATCTCCAAGGAAAGTTCCAGAGAACTTAAATTCTCTAGAGGCAGGATTTAACGGCAAAGAATCATAATGAGGTATTGATGGAGAAGAAACAAGATAATCTCCAGATTCATTTTTATAAACATTATCAACATCTGTAGAATATATCTCAGCTGATGGATAAGTTCCAGAAGAAACTTTTTGTATTCTTCTTTGAATAGTATATGATGCGTTTACATCTAAACCACCCTGACCTCTTATCTTAAAAGATTTTTCACTAATTAATGATATAATTTTAGTTTCTTTTTTTGCGCCGTTTAGAATAATTTCTGCAGTGTCACCAGATCTAAATTGACTGACTGTATTTAAAGTTACTTTGTAAGTATTATTTGAAGAGTCTATCAACTCAAGACTTTTAACATTGTAAGTTGGCGAAACATTATAAAACCACTTATTAGTTTTGTAGGTGTTTTCAGAAATTCCAAGATTAGTTACATTTACCTTTCCACCTTTTAGTAAATTATTCGTATTTGCTGGTACATTTAAAGATCCTAAAACTGAATTAACTCTTACTTCAATAATTTCATCTTGATCTAATTTCGATCTTCCATATGAAAATGTATTAACACCTACAATTGTTGCATCTACAATCTCATCATCAATATCAGAGACACCGTAGAATTGTGTCAATGACTTAGAAGTATATGAAGAAACTCCTACACTATTGTCCGAATAACGGAAATACAACTCTCCTGTTGACCCAAAACCAACTGTAGAATCAACATCAATAACCGTAGATCCTGAGGATACCTTTCCTATTACTCTTGTAGATGGTTCTACAGTAAATGCTCCATACACTGCTCCCTGTACAGAGGCATCACGGTTATATCCACCATCAATACTGAGTTTGTAGAAAGTTTTCCCATAACCAACCTCTATCTTTTCAACACTAGTAATTGGTGCATATGCTTTGTTTATTCCACCAAATTTATATTCATTCTGATATAGAGTTGCGTTCTCTAAATTTTCTGGATCACCTTCAATAGGTTCTACTACTAAACTATTGACAATTCTATATTGAGCGTTTGATGGTGAGATTAGAAAGTCTCTTGGTTTTACAATTCTTACTTCTTCATTATATAATGCTCTGAATAAAATTTCAAAAGAATAATCAGTTCCTTTACTTCTGTAAAAATCTTTGGATTGTTTAACAAATAAATTTTGATTTAAATTGGAGTCAAGATCTCTTCCCTCCAAACCAGGTAAGAATTGATTTTTTGTTTTTGCTAAAAATTCTTTTAAAAATAAACAACTTAAATTTGTTATGGTCGATTTATCAAGATGATCATCAGAGTCACTTTCACTGAAAACTACTTCTTCTTTGTTTAGTTCACTTCTATAAGAAGTTATTCCAACAAAACCCCTAACACATCCCGTGAAAGAAAAATCAGTTTTTCCAGTATAAGTTATTACCTCATCATTAATTTTTAAAAGACCATACGAATCAGGAAATCCTCTAGTTCCTGTTGGAGACTCTCCTGGATCTACAGGAATTGTTGTTGCGTCAAAATCAAGATCGCCATTTAAAACAACAGTTTCAGATAAGTTTGTAGTATTATCTAATTTGATATATCTATCAATATTTTCAATCAAATCAATAGGACCACCTTGGTATTCTTGTCCAAGATAATACTGTTTTAAAAGTTCAGAAATTAGTGGATAATCCTCCCTTACATAAGCAGGAAGTTGATTAGATACGATAGTGTTAAACTGTACTCTAGTTTCTGACATTTTATGATTTTATCTTTCTGTTAATTGGTATTAGTATTAGTATCCAGAACCACCACCAGAAGTGGTGCCACCTGATGAACCTGTTGAACCTGTTGAACCTGTTGATGCACCACTAGTAGAAATTCTTGTTCCTCCTGTGACTCCTGAAGTTTGTGCCGTAACTCTAGATCCACTTCCAACTGTTACAGTTGCGGTCTCTGGTCCACCAGAACGAACCAGTTTTCCATTTGAGTAACTAGAAGACACAATATATGTGGAAGAAGAAGGATCTAATCCAGAAGAAACATCATCAACCACAGGTTCAAACAAACTACTACTAGTATCTAGTTGCAAATAAAGATCCTGTAATCCGATGACATCATTTGAATGAGGTATTGCAGAAAGTTCTAAAATTGGTTGTCCATCTTTTAGTTTTGCCCCTGTCATATTTACTGGATTTATTGTTATAACTCCACTTTGATAGTTAATAAATCCAACATTTCTCCTTACTATGGTAGGTGTTTGTGATCCTGGAGTTGGTAAAGTAAAGAAGAAAAGAACTCCAGTTCTTCTATTTGTATCTGGAATGTCTGAAACATATACAACTTCTTGTATTCCAGCAACAGTAAATCCACTCGACTTTATATTATATCCACTCATTGACTTGATATGGAATTGATTTCCAAATCCAATTTGATACTCTACAAATGTATCTAAAGTTAATCTTAGATCTCTTCTAATTGCAATCGTAGTAATGTTTGAAGTTATTGAATTATGACTATCATCAATTAACTTAAGCAATTTACTATACTTTAATCTAGCACCATACTTATTTAATTCAGTTGATTCTGCGTACATATTAACATTGTTTTGAACGACACCAGAAACAAAAGTTGCTGAAGGAGCTAGATTAGTGTTGTAGTATATTTTACTAGCAACTTCAACATACAAATACTTAAGATCAAGTAATTCTGGAACAATTCCTGCTACTGAATACTTTTTCAGTTTCTTTTTTATGTTCTCTTTAATCAGATTTGGAATAAAATCACCAAATCTGGGTTTGATGCTGATAAACACTTTTCCATATTGGGGAGGAACTAACTCTTCTCCACCAAAAACAGAAATAGATTCAGTTTCTGGATAAATTTGAGTAGGAATTAGTGATTCGTAGTCATTTGCGGTCAATGCTCTATTTTGAGAAGCATAAATTCTTGGTGCAAACTTTTTAATAGATTCTACACCTTCAATCTCTTCTCCCCCTCTAGCACTAAGTCCAGTCGTGATTAAAGAAATTCCAGATGTAACGACATACTCTTGATTATTTCTAGAATATACTAATCTTCCCGAAAAAGAGAATTGTCCAACTCCGTTTGCAGAATCACCGTTTGATGTAATATAATCTGCAGTGATATAATTATTATCTTCAAGTTTTTTGCCAAAAAGTCCATCACCAAAGATTAACTCATATCTTTCATCATCTGCTTCTTGTAGATAGTAAACTGTTGAGTCGGGACTTACTTCAAACAAACTATCTTGACGTGTATATCTTACACTTCTAGATGATGCCTGATTTGGTTTAACAGTTACTGATAAAAGTTCAGTATCAATTCCAATATTATCTAATAAAAGTTTTGCATTTGGGTTTCTTGCACTATAAGTGAAGTTGGCTGTCAATAAATTACCTTCGTAAATTGCAATATTGTTAAATTCTGCAATTCCATCATTTACTGGAACAGTTATATCTTCTAAAATTGAAAATACAAAAGAAGAATTGCCAAATCCACCTTGTGAAGTTGCTACAGGACCTTTTTTAAGGGTCAGAGATGATGGAGATGGACTTACATTACTAGTATCGACAAAAAACGTAATTATTCCAGTTGCTGCTTTTCTTGATTTGGGTAAATAACCAATATTTCTTGCTAATGATACAACATTCTCTCTTAATGTTGCACTATCAATGAATACTTCATTCGCAACCATGTTTGCGTTATATGAAGTGATGTAGGTATTGTATGCCAGAACATCAAGTATTGATGAAAGGTTAGAACCCTCAAAATCATAATCCGTGAAATTGGAGTTTTCCTTTAAATATTCTTTGAGTGTTGTTTTAACCTGGTTAAAGTCCAGATTAGTAAAATTAGCTAATGGCATTGTTTACCTTGTTGATTGCAAGACGAATTGTAATTCTTGTGGAGGAACGTCTGCTCCGATAATCTCATAAATGATAGTCGCATTAAATTCATTCTGATCAAAGTTAGGTTCTACTTTAACTTCTCTCACATTTACTCTTGGTTCATACCTTAGAAGTGAACTTTTGATTTCACTTTTGATAATATTGGCAGAAATATCATTTATATTTTCAAAAAGTGCCTGACTAATTTGAGATCCAAAATCTTCATCGAAAGGTTTCTCTCCAGGAACAGTAAAAACAATGTTTCTTACTGATCGAGCAATTGCAGACTCATTTTTCAGCGCTATAATATCACTTGTCAGAGGATGTTTCTGAAAAGTCATACTTACATCTTTAAAACCTTGACTAACGCGCTCTAAAGGCACAAAATTACAGCAATTATAACTTATTTATCAAGGTATTTTATTATTTTTTACTCATAAAGTGGTTCTGGATTGCTCTCACTTTCAAAAAATTCAGTTTCTTCAAGTGAATCTCTTTTTTTAGGTGTCAAATCATCATTAGAGATCTCACGAAGCATTTTTTGATGCTGATGATTGCCCAAATTGTCCAAAAAATCGTGCTCAGTTGTCATTTTTACCCTTTTTCGATATTTATTGTGTGTCAAGAGGACGACCCTCTTGTGATTTGTACATTTCTTCGGCAGTTTCTTCTTCAATTTTACGTTCTTTAGACGTTTTCCAGAAATATTCGTCTTCACGACCCATTCCAAGACGTTCAAAACCATTTTCAACCTGATAATATTGAGTTGAAACTTTAAAGTCAGGCATTTTTGGTTCAACAGGTGTCAAACTGTTATCATAGATACGCATTCTATTGTTAGGATACAGTGCATACTGTCCATTTTCAAGTTCAATTAGATTATGTGACTTATGTTCTGCAGGATTTTCACTTGTTGCATAGTCTACTACCTCAGGATCCTGATGATAATTGTCTATAGTACAGATATAAGTGCCTTTCTGAATACCAAAGTCTCTTGTATACAGTTCATAGTCCATACTACCAATAAATTGCTTGGTAACTGCTACAACACCATAGTCCATACAGTTCCAGAACTGTAGGTTAGGAAGGTCCATATCAGGGCTAGGTGCCTCTGGAGCAGACACAAACGCACTGATAGGTAGTTTGTCATACATTGCTGCGTATTCGGGCAAATACGTCTCAAAATAAAAAGTGCGCCCAGGTATCGATTTACACGATACCCAGACGCCTTTAACAAATTCACCATGACCAGATTGATGATCAGTGAGATATTCTTTTCTTACCCATACCTCTACCGAGGGGAGGTTACAAATTAAAGCAGCCATTATGTATTAATGTAACTGCTTCTATTTAACGCCCTTGACCACGATATGGTTTCTTTGCTTTATTACGAGACGTTGCGGATGCATGAGTATTCTTTCCTGCACCTTGACGAGTTTTCTTCGGTTTTCCGGGGATATAACTCCCCCCTTTCATCATTGCCATAATACTTTTAGTTTAATACGAGAAACGAGGTGGGAGACCTCATAGTCCCCCCTGTAAGTATGATATCAAATAACCCGAGTCTTTTCATGACCAACACGAATGCGAGGGTCACACCAGATCTCAAAGTCCTTCTCCTTTGCATCAAGACAGAATGAGACATCCTCACCACACATGTCCTGTACATTCCCACTCTCAAAGACTTGCATCTTAGGAGCAAACCAAGGGTATTCTAAATTCTCAAAGACACCCTTCTTGATCAGTACCCAACCAAATCCTGTATAGTCTACAGTGAATGGTTTGCGTCGTTTGGAAATAGATTCGACAGTTTCGTGATTCATCACTCCACCATTCTTACGGAAATCATCTTCTTCTAACCAGTGTGCGACAGAAGTGGTGTGTCCATCTTCAGTAGCATACCATCCTGAAACAATCTCCCTCTCTTCTCCATCTTCTGCAATAGCCATATCACAGAGTTGCCAGAACTTGTTAGTGTCAAATACAATGTCACTATCAATCCACAACTGGTAATCATACTCCAGTTTACCATCCCATGGGATCTGGTTAGGACCACGCAGTACATTTGCACCCAGACACTTACAACGTGCAAAGTTAACCATAGAAGAGTAATCTTGACTAATCTGAATACTCATTCCATTCTGTACCATATCAAAGCACAGTTGTACGAAGTTCTTCAAGAAGATAAAAGAACATCCACGTCCTGGAAGACAAAATACAATTGTCTTACCTTTCATTCTTTCCTTAATTGCTGCAATATCCCAATCTTCAGTCTTCTTTGGTTTGGGGGCAGTTGCCTTAACAGTAAATCCTTTTGCCATAAGTCTTAGAAACTTCAGTTCAATTCTAACAGTCTATATGTATAATGTCAATATGAATCAGATCCGTCTGGTTCTGTCGAAGAAACCACACCAGCNCCTCCATGGTGCCGCGTTACTTCCTCATATGATAAATCCTCAAGTTCATAATCAGTCTTCATTAGACCAACCATTCCCTTGAGGGTTTCCCATGTATTACTAAATTGATCCTCTGATAAGTTGTTATATAAACACTCTTGTTTTGCATAGATGTGATAAACCTTTTCCATCGGTTTTTTACCTCCGGTAATTTTTTTTCTTAAATGAATTCGACTTTAGCATTATATATCAAGGTCGATCTGTCACCTCTGTAGGTTAGGGTAGTAGACCTTTTTTATATACGGGGCAACGCGGCACGCAACGATAACAACGAACCGCATAAACACTGTCGTTTCACTGATACCCTCCTCCATCATATCACGGAGGCAAACTGATGTCAACCCCCGTGCTACTAAGTATCAAAGTTCTGCCAACATTTCATTCAGTTCATTGATATTCAGATCAGCATGTTTCCAGTATACTCCATCGGGAGTAACTGCCCCATAAAGTTCTTCTAACTGGTGCGACAATGACTTATATCCATGCTCTGCCCATTGCTGAGCAAGGTGATACAAACTCTCATCATTTCCCAACCAGAGTGCAACATTCCAGGTCTCATAATTTGCCCAACCGTTGTAAGTCTCAGATGAGGTGGTGATTGTCATTTAGTGTCGTTTGAGTGGTGTTCCTTTGACTTCCTTACAATACATCATTTGAGGTGCNAATCAACCGATGCTGTGACACTTCAAAGATTGGCACAAATTCTCTATAGTAACTGCCAGAAACTACCAGCGGACAGGCACACTCAGGTCCTCTACGTAACTATCAATCAGTTGCTCATTTCCTTCGAGTTCAAACAACTGCTCCCAATCAATTTGATGCGGGTCAAAATCTTCCATGACCTCAAGATCTAGGGTGATTCTNTAACGTTGCTTCTGTGCCTGACTGATAGCGACTGACATGATTGGTGCTCCGTTGGTGTGACTTAACAAGTATAGAATAAAGGAGGGATATTGTCAATCTTCCAATCAGTATTTATAAGAGAGACTGATATTTTTGTATTGTCAAGTCCTGGCAAAACTTATATGTGCCCCCTTGACATTTCTCGGCAGTTCGTGTTAGACTGCTGCCTTAGATCACAACGNCCNGAGCACATTNAAATCACTACAAAGATACTCCGAAGATACTACCCAGATACTCCGAAGTTACTCACTCTCTAAAACTATATACTCGATATTTTTAATCATAAATACATAACACGCAACTACATTTAATCATAATCAGTGGCATACATTTATTCTATTACTAACAACATCAATCAGAAGAAATACATCGGTAAAACATCACAAACTAATCCCTACACAAGATGGAAACAACACCTACAACATGCANNNNCNAAGNATANNNNANNNGNANACANTTCNNTNCACNCNATGCCAATAGTTCGTGCCATTAGTAANCACGGAGAGAGCAACTTTAAGTTNAGAGTATTNGAAGANTGTNNNGANGANAGTGTTAATGANNGAGAAGAACATTANATNANANANTATAACACTGCTGACGGTGCTGGGTATAACTGTACCTACGGTGGAGAAGGTATAAAGAAACCAAAAAAGTATTGGAGCAATCATCCATCTTCTAAAGCAGTGAGTTGTTATACATTAGACGGTGAATGGGTTAGAGACTATGAGACGGTAGGATTAGCAGCAGCAGAGTTAAACAATGGTGAGTCAAGATCATCAATCACAGTGTGTATTAAGGGCACTACATTTCAGGCATTTGGTTATCGTTGGGCACTAAAAGGAGAGAAACCTAAGTATGTAGAAAATAGAGTTAATCGTCGTGGAAAAATATATGGAATCCACCTTGAATCTGGTCGTAAGAAAATGTGGAATAGTCAAGCAGATTGTGCAGAGGAAATTAACAATAATCGGAAGAATAATCAAGCATTAAGTGATGTATTAGTTCGTAATATTGAAGGTGCAAAGAGTATGACTCAGGTAAAAGGTTGGTATCTTTTTAGAGATAAACACGTTGCAAATTCAGATTGGAAAAAAGCAGAACAACACCGATTTAATTCAGATGAGATAAAGAAAGCAGCAGAACTTAGTGCTCAAAAAAGGAGAAAACCTATTCGTGGAGTGAGTATCACAACAGGGGAGGAAGTTCGTTTTGATAGTATTAGCGAAGCATCATTTTTTATTAAAGGTAATAAGAACTATACAGCAACTTCTAACATCCATAAGAACATCAAAGATATAAAAAACGGAAAGAATTGGATGTATGCTTTTGGATATAAGTGGTATGAATTAACATAAAAAAAAAGAGAGGAATTACCCCCTCTATATGTTATTCAGTTGTGTGTCTTATCTAATCAATAGAGTGCCTCAATTGCTTCCAGGATGAGAAGAATATCGTTGCCATTCTCAGCAGATTCGAGAGCAGCAAGGAGATCAGAATTAGACATTTAAAAGTGTTAG
>NHGE01000017.1 GCA_002172375.1 Euryarchaeota archaeon TMED129
GGAAAAGATGCTTATGCGTGTTTTTGAACCTAGATATAAACAAATGTTAGATGATGTTGTAATAGACGACTTGTGCTATGGGCATGTCATGTCCAACCCTGCAATGACAATGTTGAATGGTTGGTCTACTCCTTTTGATATAGGCACATTAGTGAAAGTTGGAGAAATGGAAGAGCAAGGTACAAACATATTGTATGATGCTATTGGCAGAGAAAGATTTAGAATTATTTCATTAATAGAACCATCGTTACCTCCAGAAGATTTTGGGAGTATATTTCCGTCTGTAAGTGAATTAGAAGAAGGTTATTTGGAAGAAGATCCGCATGGTAAATTATATTCACGGGCTTTAATTGAGATACTACCACCTTTAAGGGGAGAAGTGGGCCTAAAAAAATGGGACAATTTACTTATCCTTTGGGAACACTATATCAAACAAATAATTGATTTAACAGGAATGAATGAAGAAATTAAGTTGCATATTGGAGATATGAAAGAAATATTCTCTAATCCCGTAGAAGAATCAGTCTGGGCATTGGCCTCCATGATAATTGATACTCAAGAAGGTCAAGTATCTTGCTTGAAGGCCGAATTTGTAAAGGAAATAGTAAGTATAATTGAATCTAATTTACAGATGAAGATGAAAAGAATAAGTATTTTTCGTGAAGGAAATGAATAAAAAATATTACTAGAATCATTACTTAATTCTTTCAGAACAATCTTAAGTGTTCGTACATTCGATAATTAAGGTCTGAATGCGTATAGAACAAGATGTTAAGCTAACTTTTAATGATGTATTGATAAGACCAAAGCGCAGTACCCTTGTTTCTAGATCAGATGTTAATTTAGAACGTGAATTTAGTTTTCGGCATTCGAATGAAAAATGGTCCGGTATACCAATAGTATCTGCGAACATGGATACTACTGGATTATTTTCTGTTGCTAAAATTTTACAAAAATACAAAATGCTGACATGTGCTCAAAAATTTTACTCCACAAAAGAATATTCCGAAGCCTGGGAACAGGGAATTGAACCAGAATATATTGCGATAACATGTGGATCGACCGAAAATAGTTTTGAACTTATTAGAAGGAAAGTTTCAACTAATAAAAATCTAAAAATGATATGTATAGATGTTGCAAATGGTTATAGAGAAATTTTTCTTGAATTTGTGAAAAGAGTTAGAGAAGAATTTCCATCCAAAATAATTATTGCAGGAAATGTTGCAACAAGAGAAATGACTGAAGCATTAATNCTTGCAGGTGCTGATATAGTAAAAGTTGGAATTGGNCCTGGNTCAGTGTGCACTACAAGGAAAGTAGCAGGCGTAGGTTATCCACAATTATCTGCAATATCNGAATGTGCTGATGCGGCACATGGATTACTAGGCCATGTCATGGCCGATGGCGGATGCTCATCTCCAGGAGATGTTGCAAAGGCATTTGCTGCAGGTGCAGATTTTGTAATGTTAGGAGGAATGTTTGCTGGACATGACGAATCCGGAGGAGAAATAGTCGAAGGAGCGAATGGGAAAATGTACAAATCATTTTACGGAATGTCATCAACAAAGG
This sequence comes from Euryarchaeota archaeon TMED129, assembly GCA_002172375.1. Taxonomy (GTDB): domain Archaea; phylum Thermoplasmatota; class Poseidoniia; order Poseidoniales; family Thalassarchaeaceae; genus MGIIb-O3. Next base: position 1,570 of record NHGE01000017.1, read on the forward strand.
CTATGGAAACTCATTATGGAGAAGTTGCAANACATAGAGCTCCTGAAGGGAAAGAGGTTCGAGTCCCNTACAGAGGCCCGATGGAAGAGACTATTCAATCGATATTGGGAGGCCTTAGATCTGCTTGTTCATATGTTGGAGCGAGGAGNATCAAAGATTTGCCTAAATGTACTACTTTCATTAGAGTAACACAAACCACTAATGAAGTTTATCAGAGATTTAATGTTGAGGAATGAATTTCATAGATGNCCGNTTATCAATAATTTTTCTATCAAATCATTGGCCTGTAATTTCNCATCTTGGAGATGCCAATTTTTCTTTAATATAGATAATTGGCCTGCTAAGTCAGTCTGCCAACCATTTCCAACTACACAATTCCAAACTAATTCTTCGATACGAGCAGTAGAAGGTAAAGATTTATTCAAAACTGGTTTAATTAGGTTTGAAATTGAAACTGATTTACTCTCAATATCAAGTCCNTCCCAAGAAATAGATAACTGATTTAGGTCTGTTTCATTAATCCAACTATAATTTTCCATATAGGGTTTTTTTACCTCTGTTACAGGAACTATTTTGATAGTTCCTTCCTTTACTAGAATTTCTTTAACTTTTGAAAAAATCGGATCATATGTATTNTCCAAAGAATCATCAATCCAACTACCCGATAAAGCCCATGGACGTAAATATTTCAATCTAGAACTGGAAGAAGATATGGCTTGTGCAAGGGCGTGTGATTGTAATATTGAATTCAATGGGCCTTGTTTACGGCCTCCATGAGCTCCAGTAAGTCCCTCAACTATTTTACCTGAAATAGTAAGGCGAGAATTATCATTTTCCAGATTAGAGCCTAAAAAAATATCTTTTTTTAAAATATTTATACAAGGAAAATTGTTTTTATTATCTTCAGAGAATGAGCGACGGTAAGGAATATTTTCATCCAATAATGCAGCTTCAAGAGGAGTTAATGCTAATGCGCCCTGTAAAGTAGGAGGTGCAGATAAAAATATTTTTTTTCTAGAATTTTTAATATGTGATGAAAACTGTAGAAAAATATCAGAAACCGAATCGAATAAATCATCTTGAAGTAAATCATACATCATAATTACGAAGAAGAAAAGGTAATTGAAAACTTCTATTGAAGATTATTCTACCATTAGCCTTAATTGATCTCTTTTGTATGTCCATGAATCAGAAAGAGTGCCATTTTTCTTGTAATAGCGAGACAAGCGACGTATTTTTGATTCACATAACGCTAACTGTCTGCGATTGTGTAAATCTTTGGAATTATTATTCAAATGGTCAATTAACCCTAAAGCTCGACGCATTAAATTCATCATGTCTTCGGGATAAGTAGTAGTGATATCATTTCTTGAAAGAATTTTTGAGATTCTTTCTCCCATAACTAGTCTTACATCAGGCACTGCATAGCGGTCCCTTAGGATAGTACCAATAGAAGCAGTAGAATTCCCTGCATTTGAAAGTTCAACTATTAACTTCTCTACTTCTTTCTTATCGCTATTTGACCAAGACGAAGGAGTATTGGAATCTGGCTTCTTTGAGCCGCTACTTCCTTTACCCTTACTGTGCATACGTGCCATTCATAACCACCTTGGACAAGCGTGCGACTAACCCTTCCTCTTTAATCGCTACGGATATAAATGCAGATAAAATACATCAAAGACGGTGTTGCGCTTTGCCTAATCTTCCTGGTCCATTTGGCCATTCCCAACCTGGGGCTTCAGCTCTTGCCGAACCAATTAGTTCATCATTTTGAAAGACTAATACTTCATCGCCACGTCTAATTTCTCCACTTATACTACTAACATTAGTAGAAAAAAGATCTCCTTTCCAAGAATGATTTTGGTGTAAAAAAATTCTTGGAAGAGTATCATGTTTAGCGAGAATTTTAAGACAGGATTTGGAAAATGCGAATCTACCACTTCTGGGATTCCATTGGGCCAATTGTATCCCATCTTTTTTTATGGTAAAGATTGGAGGTCGCCCTTCAACTTTTGAATCATCTAGCCATAAATCACTTCCATGCTGAAATCTAGAAAGAGATTTAAGTTTCTCTAAACGATGAGTGCTTTCTTTTATTTTTGGTAATTTTAAATCTTCAACTACCCTATTAATTTCATCATTAAGCATTGAAAGAGCTTCATTAGAGCCAGCAGAAAAATCTTTTCTAGTATCAATAATTTCTATTTCACATTCGCCAAAATCTACTCCAGAGTGATTGATAATCCTTGAATAACCTACTCTACTAACTAAATTAAAAAACATTTCTTTTATTATTCTTAATTCATCTATATCCCATTCTCCTGTCACAGGAATATCATAATTACTTGCAGGCCAAATATCCTCTAGTTCTCTAGGAACAAGACCCAACGGTGCTGTAACCATCACTTCGTGAACACTTCTTGAATTAATAGATTTGGAAAACCTTTGATGGCTCTGTGAAAGCCTGTAAGGCTTTGATGCAGAACAAGGTAGTAATACTAGTACCTTAGTTTGATGAGATGGAGGAGTATGATCAAAAGAAATTCTCTTATGCCAGTCTTGAATTAGTGGATCTGAGCGACTAGTAAAGGAATTACATCGTAATCTAGCCTTATTTCCTAATATTCTTGAGAGTCCTGATCTTTCTCCCTCTTGATTACTGATTTTCTTATCATGAATTCTGAGCCTTTCAACAGACCTTGGGCTAGAAAGGCTTTGTTTTTCTGCTAATTCTCTTAGAGAGCCATCTCTTATGGCTGCCCGCGTCGCAGAAATTGATTTTTTCCACTCTTCGCATTGAGCTTTCATATCTGCCATTTCATCTGTAGAATCTTCCACTTCTCTAGGGCCTAAAGGAGTGAGGAGGATATTTAGAGAGGCTGCGCTTCTAGAGCGAGATAAATCAAATAAATCAACGCCTAACCATGAAAGGAGAGCACAATTATCTGGTCCACCAATACCAGGAGTCCAAATTAGAGAAGAAGGGAATCTAACTCTTATAGAATCTAGAGCATCAACTAACATACCTTGAGTCTGTACAAGTTGTGGTGAATCAACTAAAATAACTATAGAAGGTTCAATTTCTTCATTAAGAAGGGATTTATCATGATGTAGTGATTGCCAAGAAACTAGCAATATTTCATCACCAACACTTAATTTACCTGAATTAGAATCTACTAGGCTAGGAGGAAGAGTTAATCCTTCAACTGAGGACCAAGTATCTACAGAATCGAATGGGTAGCAAAATTTTCCCCGTGTAGTAATAGAAATCGTGGCAGGCAAACATGTAGAGTCCCTATATGAAATAAAGGGTGCTAATGAAATAGGAAGTGATGGATCTTCTTCATTCAAAATAATAGCAGGAGTCCATGAAGTAGGTTTCTTTCTATCTCCTAGTGAGAAAATACGAGAAAAACGCATTCTAGAATCGACACCACGTGCCAAGGGGCGCTCCACCATATTAACGACGAGTGATACATTTCGCTTGAAGGATTCTAATGTAAAGAGTCTCTCGATAAACCGTGGGAAGAGTAGCCGCGTGCATGTTGACTATGATTTTAGCAATATCATGCACTTTAATCGGAGTGAACGCNCAAAGTGAAGAAAAGATAGAAATGTTTAGTTATTCAATAAATACGANTGGGCCTGTTTGGTTAGAATACAATTGTCAGCAAANTGCGTGTCAAGGCATGGAATTAATTGTAAATAATAGTGGTTTAATTCATANAAATTCGGACCCACATACNGTAGAATGGGAGGGAATGGTTGAAGGAAATATCTCATGGCAATTACTAGTAGAAGAAGNTATTAGTGAAGNATTGATTGNATTTGACTCNATAATTAGTAACGAAGTATGGAGCGAGAAAANAGATTTACCCGACATAGTACCTTCTCCAAGTGAACAAGAAGATTTCGAAGAAATTGAAACATTTTCNCAGTGCCAAATGAATCGTTGCCAATCAAATGATTTTGNGNCAGAAGGAGTTTTTTTTACTGGCGCTTTAGAATCTCTTAATGACAAGGATGCAATAAGNATAGTAGGAAACGANGGAGATGTGTTATTACTACCAAATTTTAGATCTTCTAGTGAAATGGAAATAGAAATATGGATGAGGAATGATGAAATAAAGGAGCGGATAGAAAGCCTAAATTCTGGACATGATACTGAATATTTTTTTGAATATCCNGAAGGCGAATTATGGCTAAGAGTAATTGCATCGNTTGAAACGGAATATTCAACATATGAATTTAAAATTGTTAGATATGATGCGAATAGAGAATCCTTAGACTTGAGAGAATTGACAAATCCATGGACACATGGAGACGCTTTGGCGTTCAACGATACTTATCATGGCCATATTTCTGCTTCTGATNNAGAAGGNGATTCTATCCTAATTGAATTAGGCTCTAAGATGNAAATAAANCCCATTTGTCATTTTTCCAATGATTTCATGATGGATATTATTATCCATGAAATAAATTCAATTGAAATAAAATATTTGGAGAATATAAGTTCATGTCCTGAAATAATAAATTCAACATATTTAACAAACTCAATAGAATTTAGAATAAAATCAAATGTCACACAACCATGGTCAATAAAAATAAACACCGATTCTTACGGTGATGGGAAGAATATAGGAGATGCTCCTGATTTTATCTGGCAACCTGGGACAAGGGACGGGCGTTGGGAATTAGTAGACNCAGGAATGGGAGAATATTCTGGAAATTTGGGGATTCAGGATTATATAGATATTTTTGCATTTGAAATTACTAATGAGAATGGTTCAAAAGTTTATTTTAATGATACTGAGGGAGAAGTAAGTTTCAAAATTTTAGTTCTAAATCAAACTAGCGGGGCTATAATTAATTCTACAGATAAGTCTGCAATAATTGTTCCACAAGGAATTCATGCAATTCGAATTGAAAAGAATAATAGTAGTTCGGATATTGTGAATTATCGTTTTAGAGCACCAGAAATTAGAGAGTATCAAATTGAAAATAGAGAATTAGAAGATTTGTCAAGACTATTTACCAACTTCTACATAATTGCTGGAGTAATGTTTCTAACACCAATGATTATAGTAATTTGGTGGAATAGAAATACTATCTTTAAGGGAGATAAGAATAATATCCANATTGAACAACATGAGTTAATNATGTTAAATAGATTAAAAGATAGGATAGTAAAAAAAATAGATAANGAAATAATTCTTTCNTCTTTACATCAACTTGGTGATAGNCCATGGGACTCAGTGATACAAGAATGGGGNAAACCCACTCTCAGNCATATGACAGAAAATCTAGAGATATGNCTATGGAAGATAAGTAATTTAGATATTTTATTGGGAATTAAAATAAACAGACATGCATGGAATTTGGCAGCGATTAGAATATATTCATCTGAAGGTGAATTAGTAAGAATTGNCACTATTACTCCCGAAAAGATTTTTCAAGAAGATGAGATTTATTTAGATAGTCTAAAACCCAAAAGTAATATTTTTCTAAAGATAGCATTAAAAAATAAACCGACAAATATGAATTTTCAAATTTCTGGAATGGTAAATGGAGAACCTGTCGCAGCCTCTTCNAATAAAACAGTAGATTGGGAAGAAGAATAACTATTTTCCTCTACGATTCTTGGCTTCTTGTATAATACTATCTTCAAGAGATATAGGATTACTAATATCAGATTTTAATTCCTTTAATTTATTTTTTAAGGATCTTGAAATCTTTTTCGGCATATCCAATTTCAANAATACAGTTACTGATCCTCTNCCTCTACTTGACCTCATATGCGGCAAACCGCGTCTTGGTAATGCTATTGTATCTCCAGGTTTAGAATTTGGAGGTATTTTTATCTGGAGNTCTTTNCCATCGATATGAGGTATTGTAACAGTAGTTCCCANTAATAAGTCTGCATAATTAACGGGTAACGCCATCAAGATATCTGCCCCATCTCTTTCAAACCATGGGTGATCTAAAACTTCTATCTCGATGAATAAATTTCCATTTTCTCCAATATTTCCCCGAGGAGGCTCTCCTTGCCCAGAAATTTTTATTCTATTCCCTGATGCAATTCCAGGAGGGATAGAAAATTTTATTTTTTTATTCTGATAAGANTTCCCAGCGCCATTGCAAGATTTGCAAGGGTTGGTGACTATAGNCCCTGATGCATTACAAGATGGACAATCTGAAACTACTTGTTGTGCAAAAGGGCCTACTCTTTCTATTCTTTGAACTCTTCCTCTGCCATTACAAGATGGACAAGATCTTGTGCCATCGGGATCTCTAGAGCCACTACCATTACAATTGACACATGATGTTAATGCTTCAATTTCTAGTTCATCATCTACTCCTTCATATACAAATTGAAATGGAACTGTATGCCTAACAAGTAAATCTCCTCCTTTCTTTCTACGGTTATTGCTTCGGGAGCTACCGAAAATTTGACCGAAAATACTTTCAAAACCTCCTCCAAATAAATCGTCAATGTTAATATTGACACCTTGGAAACCTCCTGGTCCAAAGGGAGATCCTCCGGGCCTATTATGCCCATAGGTATCATATTTTCTCCTTTCTTCTGAGTTTGATAGAATAGCATATGCTTCTTGTATTTCCTTAAACTTATTCTCAGCGCTAGGGTCATCAGGATTTTTATCTGGATGGAATTTTCTAGCAAGACTCCGGAATGCTTTTTTTATTTCGGATTCACTAGAGTCCTTAGAAATCCCAAGAACTTCATAGTAATCGCGCTTATCTACCATATGAATCCCAACCTTTCCTAAACACCGACTTTTTTCAACCGTTCCCTTTTCAGGAAAGATAATTGCCGCAAGCACCACAGTAATTTGTTTCTCCATCATTCAAAGAATGGCAAGAATTGCATGTCACTACTTTATTGATTTTCTTTAACCCTGATGTATTCCATTTATCCTCAGATGGCGAAATATCAATTTCTGGATATGATTTCGGTTTGATATTTTTTTTACTTTTGTCCATTTGTTTTAATGCAGCATTATCAACAATTTTATTCAATCTTGACTTGAATTTTGAAAATATAGATTCTTGTATACTCTCATAATGGTTTTCTTCAATGATTTCTTTATCAGGCATTATTTCTAAATTTCTTTCAAAATCGTTTAGAGAATTATCATCAAGTCTTTCATTATTGATATTTCCAATTTTTCCTTTCATTAACTTTTCAGATTTTAAAGCATTCTTACCTTTAAAATTGCTCTTGGCTTTCAATTCTAAATCTCTTATTATGGAATCGCTATCTTCCCATAATCCTTTATCATCTAATTTGTATGAGCTAGAGAGTTTACGGATTGCTTTTGAGCGATGATATTCATGATCTTCAATTACATTATATTTTAAAACCATTAAAAATCCTAAAAATAGTGAAAAACCATATGCAAGTAATTTTGACAATGTGTCATCTGAAAGTACTCCATCTAAGGCAGGTAAGATAGTTCGCAAAGCAGTTAGACAGAAAATTGGTGCCAACAAAAGAGCGCCCGACATCAAAGGTGAACGTTCTGCCATAGTCTTGCCTCATAATTTACGGTTTGAAGTATTCGTGTATATGTGGCATCGATAGATAGTAATATGGTCTAATGCCTTCTGGTATTAATATGACATACACGATAAAAGTCTCTACAAAAATCCAACCACATGAAGATGTAGAGAAAGTCATNTATTCTGTAAATAATATTTTTCCAGATTGGAAACCANATAAAATCCCAAAAAAAGAGATTTTTCCTACTGAAAGAGAGACGATTGAAATAAGCGGAAATTCTGAATCAATAGATATTTTTATGCAATCTGTTGCATCTCAGAGAATATTAGATACGGCTTTTGATGCAATGACTATGAATATCAATGTTAATAATACTAGTTTCTCGATATCTAGGCAAGCTGCAATAAAGGGCAAAGTATCATTTGTAATTGATGAAAAACCATTAGGAGGAGTAATGAATATCGAAATAGAAAGGGAAAACTTAGAAATATGGCTTGAAGATGAAACTTGGCATCCCGGTAGAGATGAAATTCCCCGACAGGTGAAAGATGATTTAGCCATGAATAGAAGAGGAGAGCCGGTAGAATGGTTTGATAAATTTGGTAATCCAACTATTTCGAAGTCATGGGAAGAAGAGTGAATAGTGCATTAGTATGTTTTTTGTTACGTTAAATTGATTGCTGAAGACATGTAGGCTTAGATGTGGCAGAGGAATACGCAGTCACTATTCAAACCGAAGATGAAGAAGCCAGTCGTCTAGGCGTAGTGAGAGTAATATGGCGTGAGTTGAGTGGAGGGGTTGGTCCATGGGGAGCTTTTAGGCCTATCTTTTCCATACTTGTTTCATTAATTCCGTTCGTATATCTAGGGCAACATTTCAATGGCCATCACAACAAAGCATTTGGATGGATGCTAATACAATTACCATTGATATTAACGGTTTTACTTTGGCCAATACTGTATATTTGGTCAATTATAGATTCATGGTGGTTTTCAAATAAAATAATTGCTTTGAAGAATATTTCTAAGAGTTAAAAATCTTCAGGTAGTTCAATAGGGCTAAAAAGATGTCCTGGCTTAGTGGATTGCGATAATTGGTTACGAGTTATTGATTCCCAGTCCCTTAGTAATGTAATAGCATTTATGAAAGGGAGTTCTGTAGAATTAATGACTGTTCGAATAATGGTATCGAAAATATCCATCCTATCTCTATCAACATTTTCCAAAATAGTCTCTAACGGGAATGAGGAAATATTAGATGGTTGAGTAGAATCTTTTACTGGAAAAGGAGACATGATGGAATCTGGAATAGTCTCATTTTCTTTTTTTGCCTCGGATTCCAAGGATTTTGATAAGATTTTTATATATTTAGAGAGTACTAAAGAAACCTCCACCAATGGAAGATTATATTGATTAACAAAATTAACCATATTTTCTTGAAGGAATAATAATTTATCTTCAACTGGAGAATTTACCTCAGGAATTCCGTGATTGACTCCAGACATAATTCTCCGACCGCATATCTACAAATTAACTAGACACTATGTTGTTCTATCATCATATCTTATTGGAGAGCCACTATTGCCTCTAATCCCATCCAATAAATCATCATTAATTTCGAAATAGTCGTTCAGCCAGTCTCCATCAGTATCCCAATTTTTTGGATCTGTTCCTTCGGCAATCATGTCTCCATCTAAATCTATATTCCACCAGCCAAATACATATTCGCCAAGGCCGATATTTGGCAAATGATATTGATCACCGGCAAATCTATTGTATTGATCTGTCCAGTTTCCATTTGCTAAAATTACATCATCGGATTCGTTAATAATTTCATAATTTTCGTCATTATCATCAATGATCAAGGCATAAAGAGAATCAGTTTCACTAATTCTATTCATACGCAAATAATTAGTAGAAATTGCAGTATTTCCCGAACATGTGCCTAGCAAGGATTCTCTAAGTTGCCACCATTCTTCAACGATATTTCCTGAACAATCATATAAATTGGCAGCACGAACAAGAGAGGGTGAAGAAAGAGTAGCATTGACTGTTGCATAATACTCTTGGAAGTTAGTATATGGTTGATAAATACATGGACCAGAAGAACAGACCCAATCTCCATCATTATCTGCATCTTGACCTGCATCATCTGGATTAGTGGGGTCATGAGTAAACCATGTCCAGTTTAATAATGGCCTGGATATATACCCCTTTGAAACATCTACTGGTTTCCAATTAGTAGNAGATACTTGATACCANTCNACNGCNATTTNNAGNTANGATGACCAATTGTCATTAGTNTCATTCCANCCTCTTGANTATTCATAAAANTCNGGCATCATATCNCCNTCAGTATCATTATCTAGTGGNTTNGTNCCATATTTGAANATTTCACGGCCGTCAGAAAGACTTCTATCTCTGATGTAATCTGTTACAAAACCATTCTCAAAAATTGGAATCATAAGTACTGAATCATCATCTGAATCATCATCTAGAGGGTGGGTTCCATTTTCATATTCCATTAGATTATTAAAGTATAATTCTAAAACTCCAGATTCCAGCTGATCTTCATTTGAACCTTGAATAAATTGTCTATCAATCCATTGACCTTGACTTGCAGGAGTATCTGTAAACGATCTATCGTACCATCCGTCAGAATCAGGGTCATAAGAAACATCCAATGGATTTAGTGGATTTAGTGACCATCGATAAGAATTTACAGGTAAAAATTCACCATAAATAGAATAGCAATATTCCCAACCATCTGTCATGCCATCTCTATCTGAATCGGCATCATTTGGGTCACTAATACCAGCCAAACTAATATTGAAATTGTTAGAATCAATCTCATTTATCAAACCTACTTTTTCTGAAGAAGAAATGCTCTTCGATGAAAATAAAGTGTATAACATACCTTCGGCAGCCGAAGAAGATAAGCCATTCTCTTCAATTTGAGCAGTAATTGCATCCGAACCATATGAGATAAGTCCTGAACCATTTGGAATGGTATCTATTGCAAGTCTCTTGCCATATATCCTTGAGTCGTACTCAGCCAAATTATCGAAAGATTCTGAATCAGATATTTCGCCATCTCCATTACAATCGAAAGAGTCTTGATCAGAGTCAATGTTTACGTCGTAATCAGTTAGTGGATTCATAGACCATGAATTATTTTCAAGATTCCACTCGGTGAACCAGTATTCATAACCATCGCTCATACCATCTCTATCTGTGTCTTGAGAATTAGGATCGGTAATTCCAAATATTGATTCCAATAGTGGTTTTGCTGGTTCTCCGGACTCCCAATCAACAAACTGCTGCATAGCCAAATCGGCACGTCCTTCTTTGGAAAAGATGATTCGGTAAATCCTATTTATCGATTCTTGAGGATTTATTGAATCTGCTTCATCCCAGAATTTGGGAGCATCATAAGGAGATAGGCCGCCATTTACAGGATTATTATTTGTCATATTTAATTCTACAATGTCAGTTATACCATCATTGTCAGAATCATAATATCCATCTCCTGGAACTAATGGATTTAGGGTCCAGACTTGGTCAGTTGAATTCCACTGAGTAAATAATAATTCTATACCATCTAAAATACCATCNCCATCTGAATCNGGNTTATTAGGGTCTGTAGTTAGACCTGTTGAATTTATTTGGTCTTCTGAAATAAAATCTCCAAATGATAATGCTGAATCAGCNCCTATCCAAGGCACAGGAGTTATTTCGCCTAAGACACTCATTAAGAAAAATTGAGGAGACGAGATAGAATTACCAATTTCACTTAAATTNGTTGAAATTGAGTTATATTCTTCCCAATTATTCATTCCGTCTCCATCTGGGTCTTCTAGATTATCTTTTTCATTAACAGGATTTAATGACCATTTTTGATCAAAAATACTCCACCTAGCATGATAAAACTCCCACCCATCCGGCATACCATCTCTATCGGAGTCAGCCTTTAGTGGATCAGATGAACCTAAATCCGAAGGAATCATACCATCAACCAAAAAGGAATAAAATATAGTAGATTGATCGCCAAAAGAAGTATCTGCTAATCCTTCCCAAGACTCATGAGATAGTTGTGTTGAAAAATTATCAGGATAGGATATTCCAGATGAAGTACTGGATTGGTACAATATATCTGACATCAAATAATATTCCATCCAATTAACTAATTGTTCATCTAATTCTAATACTCCATTATGATTAACATCATACCCATCNCCATCTGGATTACTCAAATAATCTGAACCATTTAGAGGGTTTATTCCTGCATTTTTTGGAGACCAACTGCACTTATATCTAGCTTCCCAGCCATCCGGTATCGTATCTCCATCAGAATCTATTGAATTAGGATCTGTNCGAGACCAGTTTAGAGCAGCTTCAGCGGATTCNCCATGACTATCCAGACCNTCTCGTAAAGTTAAATCAAGTAAATTACTCCACCTATACTCACACAAATTACTCAAACCGTCGCCATCCGCATCTTCATCAGCATCTAAAGGATTCCTAGGGTCTAACGACCAAGGATTCCCTCCCGTATAAGTATCACCAATCCATCTTCTATTCTCTATTTCCCAACCATCTGGCATACCATCTCCATCTGAATCTGAGTTAGTAGGATCAGTTGGNCCATCTGTTCCGCCCCCAGTACCTGATCCAAGCCAACCCTCCATGTGGACTTGGAGGGCATCGATACCAGTTTCCTCATCACAAATATAATTTTTATTTAGATAATGGCAATCAAAAACAGTTGAATTAGTAAACCAACCCCAGTATTCTTCGCCATCAGTGAGACCATCACCATCTGAATCCATTTCCCTGGGATCTGTACTATTTACTCCTGCATCTGAAATGGAACTAAATCTATACTCATCCAAGTTAGTCCACAGTCGGTCAAATAATACTCCTTCTTCTGTGAAATATCTAACTCCATCATAATCAGGNTCTCTGGCTGCATCAAATGGATCTGTTGGATCTAAACCATTAATGAACTCCCAACCGTCATTCATACCATCTAAATCAGAATCATTTGATAATGGGTTTAATGAAGCTATATTCATGTATTCTCCTGGAGAAATACCGGCAAAAATCCATTTTTCTCCTTGNTTTTCAATCATTGCAAATGAAGTAACCAAACCGGGAATTCTAGTTTGATTAAGATACATGCCAAGAATNCCATCTTCCGCACTACCTTCTAGGCACCAAGAACCATATGATGACCCAATTATCACCATTCCCTGGTATGAAAATATAGACCTGATGTCATTAGCGCCATCTAGAAGATTTTCTATATTTAGCATCCTATCNCTATTGAAGGCTTNAGTAGGTTGAGAAGTTATAAGGTCAAGTTCAACGAGGTATAGTCCTCCCGACATACCTAACCATAAACCAGGAGTTTCACCATTAATTTCCTCTTTTTGTAAAATATTTACTCTAGGAGTAGATGTGGAATCATAAATATTCTCATTTATAAAATATTCAGCATTAGTTCTATTGAATACCCAATAAGGATTTCCAATAGAATTTGACCCATCTGTAGTNTTCCAAGCGATTAAACCAGAATCAGTACCCACAAATAACATAGGAATTCGACCTNGCATCTCAACATGAACAGATGTAGTTATGGATGCATTTTCATAATTAACTAAACTAGAAATCTTACTTAAATGAACGATTTTAACATCTTCGATTGAATTTTCAAAATCTTGAGATAGTTGAAATGTCCACATCTTGGAATCACTAGCTATTAATAAATTCAAATCATCACTCTGTATTTGCATTTTAGTAATTATTTCTACAGGCCCTAAANGAAATACTTTTTCAGATTCNCTAACTGGTAATCCATTATCTAATTGGATTGTATGTAATCCCTTATTGGTTCCAAAAAATAAATANCTTTTTTCCCCTAACTCATATTTCTCCATGACATTCATCTCTGTACCATGATCTAANGGAAATAATGATGATGTATCTCTAAAAGGATCTAGTACTGTAATACCGTATTTAGAACCCACTAGTAATCTATCTCTTTGAGAATCGGAAATTATTTTATGTATTGAAGTGTCAACAAATTCTACATCTGATTTATAATTCAAAGAAATTAAGTCTCCATCTGCAGAANTAATCCTAGCTCCAGTTACTCCTGGTATGACGCCAAATCCTGAATCTGAATCAACTAAGTATTCTTCATAATTACTAAATTCTTCTCCCCAATGGGACGTTGAAATNGTTATATCAGGAGTTATNTAACCATCTCTATTCTCATCCCAACCATCAGAATCTAAGTCTATAATTGCATCTGAGGAATTTCTAGGATCAAGACCATTATATGCCTCCCAACCATCAGGTATTCCATCTCCAAGTGAAGTGAGTTCTAGAGCTTCAAAATCAGACCAGACATAATAGTCTGAATCTGCAAATCTTGGATCTGTCCCNAGCCAACCATCATCCAAAGTNGCTCTNTGAACTTCAGTTTGACAAGAAGGTGATAATCCTTGAATTTCCCCCACACACCAAAGACCATCTCTTTCAGTAACCCAATCTTCAGGAGAGCCATAAAGATACTCTTCAGCATTAGTAAATCTCTCGCCTATATCTATAATTCCATCTTTATTGAAATCGAAGCCATCTCCGCAACCCCAACTAAAATCTTTTTCACATCTATCAAAATCGTCTATCAAATCTTTAGGATCTAGAGGATCAAAATATAAACAATCCCATGCATTTGTTAATGGATTAATAGAACCAACTCCTCCATTGGTACACATATAAATTTCATAACCATCAGGCAAACCATCTCCATCAGTATCTGCTATTCGCGGATCTAAATATTCCCTTAATCCAGAAATTGATTGTTCAGGCGATTTACCGGTTAAAGAGTTTCTTTTTTCAGAATCTAAACAAGCGTCCAAAGTAAATGGCCAACAGTATTCCATTAAAGCGGATGCGCCATCTTTATCTCGATCGGTTACATTATCGGTCGCATTGTAAGAATCTAATCCTTCTATAACTAAATTAAAAGAATTAATTTGGAGATTAATATCTTCACTGAAGATAAATTCATGCATATCTGGTATTAAATCTCCATCTTGATCTGTGATTGGAGGATCTCCTCCTTCCGCTACATTTGGATCAATAGATGAAACTGATGACTGAGGTCTTGTTTGAGATACAAATGCCAAACTAGCTAACATAAGGAAAGATAATAATAAGGCACTTATTTGTTTGCGGCGCATTGTTACTCACCAATTAATGGATTTAGCAGACTAAAGTGATTTATCATACTGATGGAGCGTAGTTCGGACATAAAGAAGAAATAAATGATTTGAAGGATTAGTTAAACATTAAAAAAGATACAATTAGATATTAAAAAACCCATTTATTCATAGACCAAGATACATGCCGCTAGATGTAACATGAGCCTGAAAATAACTCATCTCGGATCAGGAAGTAAGGGTAATGCTACTTTACTGAGTACTGATGATGAGAATATTTTAATCGATTGCGGTTTTTCATTATTGCAGACTGAAAAAAAATTGAAAAGTATTGGCCTAGAAGGAGAAGATATTAGTGCAATTATTGTAACACATCACCATGGGGACCACTCTAACTCGGCAGAACGGGCTTCAAAAAAATGGGGCGCTGAATTACACTGCAATATAGAAACAGCGATAAAAATGGGATGGGAACCAATTAGTACATGTAAGACATTTAATAATTTAGATAGAGTTGAATGTGGCTATAATTTTAGTTTTATAGGCGTTCCAATACCTCATGATAAAGCCGATAATGTAGCAATTATTACAAATAGCGGGAGAGGAGAGAAAGCGGCCTTTCTTACAGATTTGGGAGAATCTACAATAGAATTAAAAAAATATCTTGAAGGTTGCAGGCATATTTCAATAGAAGCAAATTATGAACAAAAAAAATTGTTTATGAGTAGTTATCCTGAATCTCTGAAAAGAAGAATTTCTGGCAGAGGAGGTCACTTATCGAATTTCCAAACAGGCAAATTACTTTCTGAAGTTATGCATACAAAATTGGAAAGTATAGTTCTATGTCATTTATCAGATAAAAACAATGCACCACATCTTGCAGAAAGTGAAGTATTATACCATATTGGAGATAAATATAATGGAGATATAGCCATCTCTAGGCAAATAGGACCAGAATTTAGCCACTACCTAGGGCAGCAAGATGAAGAAAAAATTAGAGTCCAATAATTAATTACCCATGATTGCTCTGTGAACTGAGTTTTGAACATCTTTCATCCTATCTACTGCCCCTAACTCTCTGAAAACAGATAATGAACTTTGTAAATAATTCATTCTTTGTGAACGATCAGTTTCAACTTCTCCTAATCTAGATAATAGTTCTCCTTGCATCATACGGAAATCATTTGCTTCAGCAACTGCTAATCCTCCAAGATAATGGTTGGCTGCTTCTTCATTTCTACCTGCGTCCATCAATACTTGTCCGAGAAGCAACGATACTTCCACGACGCTTCTAGGGTCATCTTGTTTGGACAATTCTTCTAAAGCGCCCGAGTAATGATGTAAGGCTAACTCGTTATCAGAAACTTTGGCATAATATCTACCAAGTACTGCTCTCGACCTAGCATGAAGGAATGCTTGACCATTATTTTCAGTTTCTTCGAAAGCGAGCAGTGCGTGTTCTCTAGACCTATCTAACTCTCCCATTTCTAAAAATGCAGAAGATAGTCGGATACGAGCATCACACAACTCAGGATTATTCTCAGATTTAAGTAAATCTTCCACATTACCGTATACTTCTAATGCATGCCTAACATCTTTTCTTCTTCTAAAAATATATCCCATATTGTTGTATGATTTTGCTGCACCTACTGCATCTCTAATTGATATTTGAATTTCTAGTGCCTTTCTATGTAATTCCAAAGCATCATCCATTGCTCCACGCTTTACGGCGATATCGGCCCTAGCAGAAAGAAGACGAGATAATTCTGAAATCATCTTATTTTTACCAATACTTTTCATTGCAGCATCATATTCTATTTCTGCTTCGTCCCAATGACCTTGAATTGAAAGAATGTTACCTCTTAATTCTCTTATCAGGCCCCAACTATCATTTTCGAAATCTTCCGATTCTAATGATTTTAGTATTGAATACAATTCTGTATGGCCGGCTTTAACTAAATCATGCCCCTCTGAAATTAAAACCTTAGATAATTCTTCATTATTTTCTGAGAAATGCAGATGATGGATATATTCAATTCTATCAGCAGCACTTTCATATTTATTTCGATACCATTCAACTGCATTAGAATGTAATTCATGACGTAATGATTCTTCCATAGATCTTACAAGAAATTCGCGAACTAAATCATGAACATCGTAAGATTCTGTATCAGATTGTCTAGCAAGTCCCTTCTCAACTAATTCATCTAACATATCTGTTTCACTTTCAATGGAATTAATTGCTTCAAGAATTATGGGTTCTCGAAACACTGCTATTGCTCCCAATAACCTTTTTTCAGATCCAGAAAGGCGACTAAAAATTTCTTGGTCTACAAAGGCTTCTAATGTTGAATGGAATTTTTCACCAACATTACCTCTATTAATTAACTCCAGAATAAGAGGGTGCCCTCTAGAAAGTGTAAAAATATGCATAAATTGTTGGTTTTCAAGATTTGGCATAGCAGTTAAAATTTGTTTACTTGAGTCTTCATCTAGTCCTTCTAGAGGAATAACTAAAGTAACAATTTGGCCACTTGAGTCAGACTCTGGCACAACCATCCTAAATGATCTTGAAAACATCACTAATCCAACTTCTTTTAGGTTGGATATTCTAAGAGTTAATCCTCTCAGAAGAGAGATTAAAGACTCATCTCCAACTTTATGCAAATCGTCAATTACTATCAAAGCGGGAGAATCTGTGAGTCCCTGAGAGATTAAATTAACAGCAATAGAAGATTGTGGTACTGGAGTAGATGCAATATAGTCCGAAAGATTGTTATCGCCAATTGCTGATAGCCATTCTGCACAGGCTTCGAGGAATGAACGAGAACCTTCCCAGTCTTGACATCGGTGATATAGTAAATTTCTCCTATGAGTAAATTTTTCTAATAATTTAGCAGCTAAAGCAGTTTTCCCTATTCCTGCAATACCAGGAACTAAGATTGAGTTTGATTTAGATTCTAGAAGNGCCACCATATTATCNAGTTCTTTCTCTCGACCAAANAATCTTCTAGTCCTTGGTATATCATTGAGGTAAGAAACTAGTTGTTTTTCAATATGCTTTGATAAATCTCTCTCTATTAAATCAGGAGACAAAGAAGAGAGGTCGACTGAACCATTCTCATCCATATATCTCAATATATCAACGTGACGNAGGGGCAAATCNGACATTTCCACAGCATCTGACAAAGGAACATCTTCAGAACGNCCNTCTGGAAGAATTAGCCGTACAGTTTGTTGCGAAACTTTGGCCCAAATTTGATCAGCAATTTTAGCACCCTCAGAAGTTAAAAAATATGCTTTTCTTTTTCTTGATACACCAGCAACATGTGCTTGCCTCTCTATTAATTGGCCATTGTCTTTCATACCTGCAATGGCTCTNGGAACATTTGATCTAGCTATAGCAACGGCATTAGCNATACCCATTTGAGATAATGCAAATGGTACTTCTACCTTTCCTGAGTGATCTACAAAGTCCCTGAGATGAAGAAAAATCCTTTCTTGAACTCCCGGACGAGTAGTAGGCACGTTCGACATAATTGTTCAACCNGAATCATCATTCAATAATGTTAGTGAGAAAAGATTCATGCAATTTCTAAATTAGTNGCATGTTTAAACATAGATAAANTANAATGATTACCAAGAATGATCGGGGTCNGGTACCCATTCTTCATTGTCTGAATCCCATAACCATCCNGGNTGGTCTTCATGTTTCTCAAGTTTACTTGTATCATTTNCTAGTTGATTTTCAAGGCCGAAATTTTCATCAACAGCGATATCTGTTTTTGGTTCTTCGTCAGTTTCTAATTCTACGAAGAAATAGGCAAATGCAGCAATTAATAGTATTACTATAACCAAACCGATTATAATTCCTGTAGGGAAGTTACTTTCTTCTTGAGCACCTTTGTAAATTGTTTCAACAACAACAGGATCTTGCCCTCCCATAACAAAAGAAGGATTNGNTGAAGAACCTGTAATTCTAGATGCAGGGACTCCTAATTCCCATGTTGAATCAGAAGAAACAATAGTACTGTTTATCTGATTACCNTTGACTATTACAGATACCTTTTGGCCCGGTAAACCGACACCCGAATAAACTGCAACTCCTTCATCATCAATTGAATTACTATCTGGCTCAGAGATTGCAAACTGGACAGGCTGCACTTCAAAAGAAATTGGATTAGAGTTTATTTTAGATCCNGCAGAATCAGTAGCTACAAATATAACATTGGAAAGCGACCAAGTAGAGATATCAGTGTCATAAAAATTCATATCAGTCGGATTGTAACTTGCAACTCCAGAATTGGAAACCTTAACAACTATGCCATAGTCATCATCATAATCCTGATTGGCGTTATCGAATACAGAAATGTATTCTATATTATCATCNAAATCACTAAAATAATCGAATAAGTTTATTTCTGCCGTAGTACATCTATTTGATGCTTTAGAAATGGTATCACAATATAAAACAATATTTTCTAGCCAGCCGTCAGAACTGAACGTTGGCTGATTATTATCTGCATNTGGAGGATTATCAGCAGTAATCTGCACTTCAGCCCATGTGCTGTAATCATAGCCATCATATGATCTAAATCTCAGCAAATATATTGAATCGTGTGTTAATAAATTAGTTGTATCCCAAGAAAAATTCCATTCGCCATTTTCTGAAAAATCGGTAATGGTTTTGTCGAAGATTGTGATAAAACCATTTTGAATATCTTTTACTTCTATTTCTACTTTAGAAACGTCNCCATCAAAATCTCTAGCAACNCCACTAACNAGATTTGAATCTGAAACTGATAATCGCATACCATCTGTAGGTTGATTAATACTAATAATNGGTGCTAAATTGGTATTATCAACAATTAGCGATAATGTGTAGGCTTGACATACATCTATCACTCCAATACAAAAGTCGGAATCGGAAGCCCAAATTGTTACAGTAAATTCTGCTGATTCACGAGGCTGTGAATTAAAATCCCAAGTCCAATTCCAATAACCATCTTCACCCATTTCGCTTGTATCTACTGGATTGACAATGCTAAATGAATCGTCTGTTCCATCACCATTAATGTCGCCAATATCTGGCCCTTCAATGAAAAGATAGATTTTATCAATATCCTTGTTGCATTGTCCGATATCACATCCATAAGGATCAGATGCGTAGCCTTCGAAGTGTATTGTGCCATCAGAATGNGTAGAAAGTGAACTAGGATTGGTTACTAAGATAGTTGGNGCTTCAGTGTTTAACTTTATCACTTTNGAAATAATTGGACTATAGTCAGTGCCATCGAAGGCNCTGAATTCAAACAGATAATTTCCTTCTTGTTTATCGGACATATCAAGTTCATAATACCAATCTTTGAATGGATGATTAAATCGTGTTACTTTAGCTGGATCAGCACCACTATCGTCTACTGCAAGAGACGCAGTTTCCCAAGAACTTGTGAATGGATTCTTGACTTCTACAGTGTGTACATAACCTTGCTGACTCCACTGTGCCAATTCATCNGTTGCATATGCGTTGGANANNATACCATCATGTGCACTTCCGGTTATATTNACGACATTTCTATAGGAATGATAATCATCNTGAACTACTGAAACGGTCGGTGCCANATTTTCCAATTCTATAGAGTCTTGATATGTGGATTCATCGAGAGTNAATTCTCCTGTTTGATAACCTGCATCAAATTTGTATATTGTGTANAAGTAACGTGAAAGTTCNCTAGTTCCTTGTGAGTAGTCGCAATCATCATCATCCATATCTAAAGTCAAATCACCATCATTGTCNATACCATCGAAGCATGAGTCTTCGTATTCATCATCAGCGAAGCCATCCGGATTATCTCCTCCACCCAATCCTCTGAAGTCAAGATGGAAATTTGAAGGTAAAGAAAACCAGGGAGTATATCCATTTTCATCAGTGGTTAGAGAATACAAATCATTTCCGAGTGCATCTTCTATCAAAACTAAAGCATCNGATACCTTTAGGCCGTTAATAAGTGCTTGTAATCGCACCAATTCTGCACGGCTGACTTGAACTGCATAATGTGTTGGTTGAGTCTCAATAAAGATATTATCAGTATCTAGATTAGTTAAATTAGAGAACGTAAATACAGTAGAATTATTGTCCATACTAATTGCTAAAGGAAAGTTTCTGGGTAATATCTCATCACAAACAGGACAGTTCTTTATTGGAGGAGGGACTATGGATGTTTGGAAATTATTGTATGACCATGCTTCTTGATCTGGCCATGAGAGACGGACNGGATGTTCGCCGGAAGGAGCACTAGGTATTGACTCAGATTGAACAGTTACAGAACTCTTTGTAATATTGTAAGTCTTTCCAACATTTAACCATGTATTTTCAGCAAAAAATGCCAAAGATCCGTACTGTTGACTTCCTAAAGCACCATCATCATAATTCTTTATTATTGCACCTGTTGATGCTCCATCGAATGTATTTCTTTGTACATCTAACAGTGACCCAATAGCCATAATACCATTTGCAGCACCTGCTGAAATATCGTTATCATGAATAGTAGATCCTGTTCTAAAAATCATTATAGCAGGGCATGCAAATTCGCCATCCCACCACTTATTGCTTGAACAAGTTCCAGTACCATCTGTTGATATNTNATTATTTGCAAGATATAAGCGTGATATAGATGTATCAGAGTAGTAATAACTTCCTGCAACAATTGGTTCAGCATTAGTTTCTGAAATAGTATTATTCTCTATTACTACATCAAATGTACTTCGTAACCATATTCCATTCCAACCTCCAATTGGGCCNATTTCGTTATTGTGTATTTCTGCCTGACTGGCGACTACAACTATTCCTGAACCTTGACTAGATCCTGAGATTTCATTGGAAATTATATTTGTTAAGCCTTGAGAGGTTACTACTATTGGCCCCCCTTCCTCAGTTGTAATTTCATTATTAATCACATCAAATGCAAATGAGTTAGAACTTACAGTTCTTTTACCATCTATTCCTACACCAGTACATGTAACTGAAATTATTGAATTTGATACTTCTCCGGCTGAGTTCCGGATTGATAATCCATAATCTCCAAATTGGATATCAGCATTATCGATATCAACAAAAGAATCTTGTATCCACATTGCAGAACGTCCGCCTGCGTTTTGTTCGCAGCCTCTTTCTGTTCCNTCTTTGAAATATGGATTATCTAATGTGAATGGTGCTACTGAAGATCCAGATGCATAAATCTGCATGGCAGAACCACCAACTCCACTTTCATCGTCATTACCTACGGAAAATGAACTATCAATAAATGTAGGTTGAGCTAGGCTGGTCGTTAAAACACTAGAAGTATTGATATCATTGAAATCTATGTTTGTGATAACAGGACTAGCACCATCAATAACCAATGCNCCATATCTCCATTGGTTTACAGAATCTATGAAATGAGGNACTCCATACGCCCCATCCATCACTAAATATCTGATTCCAGTTAGTGACAAGTCGATAGAACTCCTGATTAGTATTCCTTCATAGCATGAGGGGTCTGTTACTGTAATCTCTTGACCATTTTGTTTCAAACCAAGGCACTCNCCTGTAGCACTTTCATTAACTGGATNAGACCATTGGAATGTTATTTTTTGATTTGGNTTAGCATTAGAACTAGCTCCACAGCTAATTTCCCCTATGCAAATACTTCCTCTTACATCAATATGAGTTCCGTTGGATGCAGAAATAGTCGTACCNGGATTNATAATTAATTGTGCACCTGTTGCAATTGTAACATCTCCAGTTAATTGATGCAATCCTGACCATGTTTCAGTACCAGTAATAGTTCCTACAGAGGTTTCATTTGAAGCAGATACTGTAGAAACNGGACCGATAAATGAAACTAGAAGACTAGAAATCATTAAAAACACCAAAAGCGTACTTCTTGACCTTACATTGTCACTCATAATGCGCACTCTAATGTGCTCCCTCATAATGTTTGAGGAGTGTTGTGTTCATTTAAAGATAGGAGTTATGGCAATGATATAATGTCACACTGTAAGGAATATTCTGTATTCAAAATCTACTCTATACCGAATTCAATAGTTATCTCCTCGGACCATGAAATAAGATCTAATTTGCCATATCCTTTTTGAGGNTGATGNGTCACATCTTGATTATTAGAAATTGCTGAATTTGCTAATGCTAGTTTAACTCGATTAATCTCCGAATAATCTATTTCNCCATCTTCTCCAGCAATATCTTCATAATATCTCTCTAGAATTAATGCTAAAGCACCAGTGACCAGGACTGTCGAATCGCTAGTACCTGAAGAATATGCATAAAGAGAAGAATCAGAATCAGATGAATATGTGGAATATAATCTGACTCCTGGGGCAGAAATCTCTGGTTTTTGATTTGGAAAAATTCTTTCTTCTCCNGTATANGAATCTGTAGTTGAGCCAAATGCACTATTTTTCCAAATATTGCCNTTTTTATTAGTTGCAGCTACTGAAATAACGCCTTCGATATTAGCGGGNATGGAAACATCNGTTATTTCTTCATCTAATCCAGTGTTTCCAGCGGCAGCTACTACAAAGATACCATCATCTAATGCTTCTTGAACTGCAATTACCGTTTCNGATTCATCATCCATNCCCATCCCGGGATTAGCTCCAAGACTTAAGCTAATAATATCTGCATCTTGTGAAATTCTGCACCATCTTATTGCCTGTGAAACCATATCTTCTTGGCCAGATTTTCCTGAAGGACCTAAGGATATTGCAACAGATAGGGAAATTTCTGGAGCTGCTCCCATAAATGTCCCATTAGATAACAATATACCAGACATCAAAGTTCCGTGAGAATTATCTCCTATATCTCTAATGTTAGAATGGTCATTATAGTAAAAATCNCTAAATCCAGATAAAGAAATATGCNTTAGATCTGGATGATTAATATCTATACCTGTATCAACCATACAGACCCTTATTCCTTCTCCTAAGTAGCCCATATTCTGTACTTCCCTAATTCCTGTATCTTCATACGCCCACTCAGAATCCGGAAGATATGGAGAAAGAAAAGCATCTATGAATGGCCAACCAATTACAAGAAAAGCAGTGAAAAATGTGAACATTAATGCCCCCCAAGGCCAAATAAAGCGTTTTACAGGTACAAAAAATCTACGCAAAATTTTTGCATCTTTATCGCTTACTCCATAAAACTGTCCCGGATATCCTGGTGCATCTTTGTCAATAGCAGTCAGAATATCTGGATCTTCGGGCTCTGGTAGAAGCTCTAAATTATCAAAATTTAGTGTCATAATAAATCATACACAACCATAATCAATAGTGATTCTAGAATGGTGCTCCCGGCCTTCTAGTGGAGCGACTAATGATATATAAAATTATGATTATTAAAAATATACCAATAGCATAACCCAAAATAGGTTGATCCGTATCTGTACCAGGAGCTAGGGTTTGGGCTTCCATCGTACACTCTGTTTGACCAGGCGCCAAATCCACACAGGACATAAGGTCACTGGAATCTATGCGAGGAATATCAGTAAAGTATATTTGAACGAAATATTTTCCAACATCAATATTTTTAAAGTTCATTTCGACATAGAAAATAGCTTCACCGTTGGCAGGTACATTGCGGATATCAGAACCGTTAACATTTATTCTCTCATTACAATAAATATCCTTACAAAGAATTACATTTAGTTCAACTGATTCAGCATCAATGAGACCATTGTTTTCTACCTTTACTAGGTATGTGGCAATTTCTCCAGCTATTGGCCCAGAATCACCACTCAATAGTTGAATCTTGGATGAAGAAGACAAGGATATTATTGGAGATGACTTTTGAATAATTACATCAAATGGACCATAGGAATTATCTGCAGTATCAGTTACTGAAAGGCTTAGTTTGTAAGGTTCT
This sequence comes from Euryarchaeota archaeon TMED129, assembly GCA_002172375.1. Lineage (GTDB taxonomy): Archaea > Thermoplasmatota > Poseidoniia > Poseidoniales > Thalassarchaeaceae > MGIIb-O3. Next base: position 26,243 of record NHGE01000017.1, read on the forward strand.
TCAGACATATTAATTGGAGGAGTAACTGTAACTGAAGTTTGACCTTCTGAGAACGGAGCAATTGGCTGAGAATTTATTCCTGCTATATTCCAATTTTCTAATGATTCTACAGNGAAATCGAATGTGAATACATCGTCTCCATTGCCTTCATTTATGAAATCAAAATTGATAACTGATGGTTCGCCAGGGGCGACACCAATTACTTCTTCAGAATAACCTATTGAAGTAAACATATTATTCTGAGGNACATTAACTAATAATGGATGTTCTAGGCTATATCCTTGGTCAGTAGTAAAAATAATTCTTATTTGATGACCATTAGACAGATGATGGGCAACNGATTCATTAGGAGGGNTGATGAGAACATCAAAATTATTCAAAACAAGAGTATTTTGTAATCCTANATCAATTGTAGCAGAAGATGACCATGCACCAGTAGAGTTTTTGAATTCGACTGACCACTCTTCACCATCTGCTCCAGGAACAACAGCGGTAACTGAATAACTATCAAATGCNTGATGTCCTAAATAATCTATTTTCAAACTAAATTCAACACTTTCATAATCACAATCTTTTGTACAATTTGTATTATTAAGAGATAGGAGAGCATGGCTATCGCCAATATTCGATACAGAAATATCTTGCTTNGATAATCTATCAATTACAAGAGTAGTCACAGGAGTATCTTGAGACGGCCTTATAGTTGCCCCTTGGCCACCATAATAATCCATATCTCTTTCTTCTTGAGTTATATTGAAAGAGCTAGAGGCNTCTATTCTTCCAACTGGCAGTATTAATTCTAACAGTCCTTCAGAGTTTAATGATTCATCCCAACTTATTCCTGAAGATTGTAATTTTATTACAACATTATGTGATTCAATATCAGTAAGTGAGTGAGATATTCCGTCATAATCTAGCCATTCAGTATCCATTAATAATTTACCACCGAGTGATAACTCAGAATCAACTGNACCGCCATCTACACCAACATCAAGAGAGTCGACAGAAACAAGATATGGAACATCGGCTGATGAGGAAACAAACGCCCACACAGTCCAATCTCCGGGTTCAACCATGGCATTCCACTCTCCATTCCATGAATCTTCAGAATCTAATACAAAATTCGGAATTACTCGATCCCTTACTATTCCTTCGGCTGGAACTAAAATTAATGTAAGATCTTCTTTTATCTGATCGAATTGATTTGCGTCTATATATGATATGCTACCGGAAACAGGAACTGTTCCTGCAGTAATCTGTATGTGCTTTGAGTTGGAGTTAGAAGTAAGAGATATAGAAGATGTTTCATTACTAAAACCATCAATATATGTAGAAATATTCCATGTTCCTCCATATAATAGGTATGTTGACCATGCTCCATTTTCGTCAGTAGTTAGAATATGAGTTTCCGTAGTTGAATTTAATGTTACAGTAACGTTGGAAACACCTTCTCCAAAATTAGGTTGTTGATTGTCATTGAGATCCCAAAATACTGTTCCTTTAACTGTGACTAACTTAGTTACATTCAATAATACCTCTGTATTATTTCCAGCTGCAATTCCTGAATCAGAAATTGGCATACTCTCGATAATCCACATAACTCCTTCAGAATCGGTGTAGTTTAATTCTAAATTCCAGAAACCAGGCTCTATTTTTAAATCGATTATTCCTAAATCATTTGAATATGGAGAATCTACAGTGCCTCTTTCAGCACTTACAAGATTAACTTGGATATCAGATAAAGGTGAGCCGTCATCTAACAAAATAATATTCACCATGGCGACCTCTGCCGTGTTCATGGATGAATTAATGCCTGCAGAAGATGAAGAAATAGATACTGATTCTCTTAGACTTTGGTAAATGCCAATATCGGCCTCGAAAGTTTCTACTATCACCATCCATTCTCCTTCAGGAATATACTCAGAAATTGAGCCGGTAGAATCAGTCATAAAGGACAATAACCATCCATTCTCAATATCTTTAAATCTTACAAGATGGTCAGAAAGTGCGCCTCCACTTTCATTATTGAAAGTTATGTTAGTGAGCCAATTAGGCTCGAAAGCTATAGAAGTAGAAATATTCTCAGAGATTAGCCCGACGTTGATATTATCGTTTGTAGTATAAAGTGTATCAAATAAATTTCCAGAATCAGGATTTGGTCTATCGATGACTATTGAATAAGAACCAGGAGTTAAGTTAACTTCTGCATGGCCTTCTGAAATCCACTCAGAGTTATCCAATGAAATTTCTCGAGTAGGTATGAAAGGATTCAAAGATTTTATAGCAAATGGATATGATACTGGAGTTCCATTAGAAATATTACCGTCTCCACTGTGATCTATATAAAAATCGATTAAAATGGTACTTGTTGCTGAAACCATTGTTAGATCAACAACTTTATTCGTACTATTAATAGAAATATTTTGATCTGTACTTTCTAATGAATTACCATCCAAAGCAAATTTCCAATCTCCTTCTTTCAAATACATTTGGAAATTGCCACTAGAATCTACAACTTGCCTTATATCTGGAAGACTTGAGTTTGTAGGCGATTGAGAAGCAATTACAATAATTTCACTCCAGTCTTTCAATGAGTCTGAATAATAATTACCTATGACATCTATACTTACGGTGCCTTCAATTATTACAGATTCTTCAACCATTAGCGTAATATTTTGAGAATCTGATAAAATATCATTAACGGTGAATCTAATATTAGAAGAATATGCTTTATCCAGCGAATACTGTACTGAAATATCAACTACAGAATTTATTGGCAGTGTAACTTCAAATTCGCCTTCTAAATTTGTATATGTTGAAGTACTCAAGCCGTTCCAATAGAAAGAAACAAGCGTATTTGGCAAAACACTTTCTATTGGTTCTCCGGTGATAGAATCGGTTTGTATAGTATTTTTTACTACACCAGAAATTTTCTTACTAATTTCTATATTAATTTCTAAATTCATATCTTCTGAGCCTACATCAATACTCTCCCATATCTGCTTATTATCATCAATATCATGACTTAAAATCCAAGTACCNTGTGTAAGTTCGACAAAATAATCACTTGATTCAGNATTAAANTTTGCAGACACTTTCTGATCAGGGGCATTGACGGGATAGAATGAGATATTCAATTCCTCAAGAGTTTCGCCATCNTCCAATATTGTGAAATGAATATCGGAAGTATCGGGCAAAGGAGAAGGGAATGAGACATCAAGTGGAGCATCTGTGGAAAAGAAATATACTTCTTTTACTTCGGGCATTCCATCCATATCGGAATCTATCTCTGCAATGTATNCTCCAGGAGTTATTGGACCAAATAATATCTTTCCTTGGTCATCAGGATATATCAAACAAGGCGCATAGCCTACAATTGAACAATCCTCAGTAGCATCATCGGATACAGATGTGTTATCATCAAGTATTAATGAAATTGGCGAATTGACAACTTCTCCTGAAGAGTCAATTAATAAACCTGATATTGAACCTGCTGGAACATCAACTAAAACAGGGGCTAAGGAAGCTTGTAATTGGACATTGAAAGTATTATCTAAATCAACGATTGTTCCATCTTCGAGTATTAATGAAATATCATATAATCCAGGAATTGCGTTATTNACTGTAAATGTACCAGGTTGAACCATTGGGCCACTGAATAGTCCAGTTCCGGAAAATGTTCCTGTACCATTAATAACTCCATATGAATCTAAATTATCATCTTCGCTAGTAGTGAACGTACCAGAGCCAATTAGTGTTGCCTGATTCAGTGTTCTAGTAAAGGTAGATACTCCAATAGACGTATATTTACCAGATGCATTAAAACTACCATCCATCAAATATTCTTCTTCTGCTAATTTACAAATACTCTCTCCTTCTGGAATGGAATTATTTTCACAATCTTCTATTTCTGTCACATCATGTATTATCGCATTTGAAATCTGCCCTACTCCGGTAAATAATCCATCTCCAGAAACACTATGGTTATTGTAAATACTTTGTATGTGAGTTCCTGTAAAATCAGAAACAGATAGTATATTATCAGATCGCACACTTCCTTGGCCACTAAATGAAACCTCACCTTCTCCTTGGAATTGTAAATCAATACCTTCGACAGATCCATTGGAAGTAGTAACTATGTAATCATCTAGCACTATCTTATCTGAAGAAGGAGAAAGAATTACTTGAGCATCCAAAATTGGTTCTCCATTGAAATCAGCGTTTCCGGACCAAGATAATATNCCTGAAGAGGAAGAGGANGAAACATCTATGGAAACTGATATTTTCTCTATNCCATTACTATGGCCTTGTTCTTCAGATACATTGAATACAGTTTCAGANAACCATGTAGATCCAGAGACATTTCCTAATATTCCTGAAACATGATTAATGGCCCTCTGTTGATTATTATTCTCTATGGTTAACTCATACATTGTTTGTCCAACATCAGAAGTCATTATTGCAGTACGTGCTGCATCAAGATCTGGTTCACCAATGAAAGCCGAAACACGTATTTTTCCTGATGGAACTGTAAATGAGAATTCTCCTTCAGAATTTGCATCAGTATANCCTATTGGTATCCAGTACGTCCTAGNGTCATGATCNATTACACTNCCATTAATCTCTGGTTCTTCACCGCTGAATGCGTCTCTTTCAACTAATATTCGTGCGTTCGGAACAATTCCCTCTCCATCAAGAGAAACAGTTCCCTCAAGAGTTGCACCACTGTAGTACTTTAGAATCTTGACAAAATGNTTTGAATCATAAATGGATGAGCATAGAGGATCAGGGTTGTGCGAGAGTAACGAATTCATACTAACATCTTTATCCAATCCAGATACTCCAGTTAGAGTGTTGCCGTCTTTACCAGTCCATTCGACAGAAAGATTGCCTTCAATGTGGTAAAGATATGCCCCTCCTTCAAAAGGGAATTGGGAAGCATCATACAGTTCTATACTGTCATCACCTACAGTTCCTAGTTTCGGTGCGGTAAGATTTGATGTAGTATTACTCTCAATAAAGGCTTCACATTTTGAATCATCATTATTATTGAGTATTCCATCATCATCATAGTCATTATCATACCAATTAGAAATAACCATGTGATTCATCATTGCACCTGGCAAAGCCCATGCATTCTGCAAATAAGATCCAGGTGCGCCAGNTTTTCTGGTGGTTGGNGGATTAACCCAAACTGATGGTGTTTCTGCATCTCCTTCAAGTCCCAATGTTGCAGAACCATAGCCAACGTAGGTTCTAGCAACCATTGTTTCGAAAAAGTTTTCTTGGTGTTGATAATCTATATCTACATACCTAATTACTTGTGAGGAATCAGATAATGCNCCACTTTGTTGTAATTCTAGGTCTGAAAGATATGCATCATTATACTCTTGAGGAGTTCTAGGAACAATTGGCCCATCTCCTCTCTGAGATTGGTAAAANGTAGCAATATAATCATCCATATCTAAGCCTGATANGCCCGTTGGAGCATGGAAAATTCCTGTAGTTTGACCACGNTGATAGCCATAATCCTCATAATATGCACCTCCTAATGGATAGAGNCGATTATCGACAGCAAAATATCTAATCTCATTATTTCTTTCTACAACCTCTCCTAATGAATTNTCATAATCTTGAACGGAATACGTGATCGAAGAAAGTGAATGATAAATATCCACTAATTCATNGGTATCNAATGCTGTAACTAAGAAATTTCTCAACATAGCTAATTTAGAATTNGTTNTATGGATANCAGTAGACGGAGAATCGAAATCCTGAATTAAATCATTAGTATATTTATAATTACCAATNTAGTAATGACTTGGNGGCAAATTGTCATNCCAAGATGAAGCAGTAGAAGATACGGAAGATGANCCTCGGGTTTGATTATACAGAGATAGNGCCGCCGATTTATTTTCNCCGAATGANGTTTGCAAACCACTTGCATCAACTACAATCCATTCTTCCGTAGTCGAAGGAATACCATTAGAGTCCAATAAATACCCGCTAAGTAATTCAATATCTTCAGATGATGCATGTAATTTCATTATCCTATCTAATACGAATGAAGATTTTGTATTAGCAAGTATATCTGCAAACTCATCAACCTGAGAAGTGCTCATTGGATCCAATACCGAATCTAAAAGTTCTGAGCTAACTTTATCATTGTTGTATTTCTTATCNCCCATTGCTAATGTAGCGATGAAAAGTGCAATTGTGTCATCTTGACCTTGAGAAAGAAGCATGCCTCCACTATGCGGTATTCCTGACTGGAAATTGTCTGCTACAGTCGGATGCTGTCCTTGTGCTAAAGCACTAAATCCATAATCCCACCAAGACAAGAATGCTGGACGNTTACTAAATCCTAGGTCTCTATCTTGTTCTTCTAACCATGCATAAGCATCATTCCAACCATATGAATTAAAACTNGGNCCAAANGTACCCATATATTCCAATCCATTGACTGAAGAAGGGTCGTAATCGCCACCACCAAGNATAGAGAATTCACCTAGTAAATTTTCCCTTAGAATATCCGGNGTTATGTCGTAAATAGCTTTGTCAACGTCTGTTGCAGACTGTGAGTTCCTAGGTATCCCTGAATCAATACCATATGTCACATGTTGAGTAAAAACCAGCATGAAAACAACCATCAAAACAGGCACTCCAACACTTCTCTTGGTNGCAGGCCAAAGAGAATTNAATCTAGCACGAGGAGTACCTATGCCTGAATTTCTCCATTCTTTAGAAAAGTTCGCAAAATTGGCAGATTTCCAAAGCATTGCAATTCCGATACCTCCCAAGATAGCCATCACAGGAGTNGCGTTAATGATNAATCTCCCAGCAGACCATGCCATATATGTNGAAATAATNCCCCANGAGCCAAGTAAAGTGAATGACATTTTGTTTGTCCTAGCNCCTCTCCAAAGGAAAACGAAAGCACAACCTAATNCTATTAATGCTACAATTGGACCATATGATGCGAATAAAACACCCCTACTAGGTGCTTGTGCCTCACCAATTGTTCCAAAGATTTTATTTTTATCAAAGTAAAAACCACCAGAGAAAAGTATATCCCATCCGGCATACATATTCGCCTCTTGTAATAAATACAATAGAGCCAATNTAAGAGATATTAGGATAGCACCAACGCCCAGAACAAGTAACCATGGCTTGTCCCTAAAGGAACAAGATGTCCAACCAAGGAGAAGCGTAAAACCAATTATGTAGAACAATGGTTGTAAACCACTTGGATCCAAAACTAAATTTAATCCGGGCCAAGCATAAAATGGTAAAGGTATCAGAAGCACTGTNAATAACATTTGCAAACTTGCAGCCGTNAGTTGTAAACTGTCTTTGGAACGAAATAAATTAAATAAAACTTGTAATGAAAATACAAGAAATAGAATTCCGGGACCATATACGAAACCTTTCCAACCCAAGGCCATAACAGCAAATGCAATTCCTGCTAAAGTAGCATTGGACATGACTTTAGGATTCCTGTGCCAAGTCTCTCTTATTCCAGCAANTANATAAAGNGGGTTTGATGATGTTTTTTGGAAAATACGCTCCTGATTCATNCTAGAAATAGCTTTTATCCAAAAGTAAAATGCAGTTGATAAAAGTAAAATTGCAAAAGAATCGTGATCTACCATTCCAAACGTAGAACGGCTGATGTGACCTGGCATCAAGGCAATAAGCCAAGCAGNAATGATAGCGGCCTTTTTGCCATGTACTCTATTAGCGATTCCTGCTACAGGGAAAACCACTAAAGCCCCATAAATAGCTGGNAGAGAAGCAATACTCCACCATACAACCTCGCCAGTATTATCAGATTCGAGAATCCATGACAATGCCATACCACCCAAGGCCAAAGACCAAGTGAAAAGTGGAGGTCTGGGATTTATTGCACCCATTGGATATGCTCTATCGGCATCAAAAATAAGATGGCTATTATTGGCCAGAATGTAGTCAACTATGCGCTTCATGTACCAAGGATCTGAACCCCCAGACATATCCCAAGTTCCTGTACCTGGTGCATTCATTGCAGGTATGACATTCCAAACAACCCTGACTGTCAAAGCTACGACAAAGGATAGAGGAATTAGGATTGAATAATAATTTGAATCCCACCACATTCTTAATTTACTTCTACTTTTACTTGGCGCTATATCTCCAAAGAAACCTTTGGATGATAAAATGATAGCTCCCACGTTTAGCCAGAATGTTATAAAGAACCAAGAAAATGCTCCTGTGAAGCTTTCCTCTTCAAATATATCAGGATAGAAATTATTACCAATCTCTTGAAGATGAGCCATAGTAAAAATAAACCAATTAACAAGAATCATGGAACCAAGAACATGCCATTTTTCAAAATNACAATATGCATAAAATAAAATTATTACACTTGTAGATNCAGCCCATATTACTCCTAAACTTTCAAAACTATCATATCGAAATAGAGGAATGATGTAAACAATNGAAATTATACTTGAAAAAATCACAAATGATTTATTTTCTTTAAAGATGGGAATATCTGCAAAAAATGGACTTTTTCCTACTTTATCAACTACTCCTTTCAAAAACCCAACTAAGGTAAAGCCAATAGAAATTGATGCTAACCAGAATGATATGAAAGCTATGCCAATATCAGTTCTTTGAGAGTCTACGTCTAGTCCAGGATCAAAAGTTAAACTAGATGCATAAGAAATAGCAAGGTGAAATCCTATCACAGTTGAAAGAAGAAGATTATTTTCTTCAATACGATTTGAATTCGATAAAAGGATAGATGCGAATCCAACCAATATGAATGTAAGAATAAATAAATTATTACTAAAGTTAGCAATAAAATCAATTGATAAAGCCGATATTACAATAATAATTGGAATAATAAAGGATTGTAGTTTATTTGATNTTGAGAATTGTAAAGATGTACTAATCCTACCAATAGCCGATGCAAATGCAGCGGATAAAGGTAGAACCAAGATGTTCATATATCCTTTATTTCCTATATCTCCATTGACAGCAAAACTGATTCCAAAATATAGCACCATCAATGTAGCCAATATTATGGGAACAGAAGTAATATCTTGATAAAAGAAATTACCTTTTGCCACCTCTTCATTTTTTTCCATATTATATCACCGTGCGTTGCAGCCTGAAGGCTCAACATCGCGGCGAATTGACGGGTTGTTTTAACCGTTCGTGGGAGTAACACCCTTATTGAGCCTGAGAACGGGTTTTACATTCTTCTCTCAAAGGCCCTAAAACCTATGTCTGAACGGTGCTGAGAGTCTTTTAATTCGATATTATTTATTATTTGATATGCAGCTTCTACGGCCTCAGTCAATGTTGGAGCGATACCAGTTGCAGAGAGTACTCTGCCTCCTGCTGAAACATAATTTCCTTTGTCATTTATTGCCGTTCCTGCATAATGAATAAAGGCCCTTATTTCTCCCTCTTCAATAGAAACATCATTACCATATATTTTGTCTCCAATTATCGGTTTGGAAGGATAATTTTTTGATGCAAGAACAACTGTGGCAGAACTATAATTATGGAAATCAACATTGACATTTGAAAGATTTCCGGTTGCTGCAGAAAGGAATAATTCGCCAATATCAGAAGAGATAAGAGGTACAGTTACTTGAGTTTCGGGATCTCCGAATCTTACATTGAATTCTACTACTCTAGGTGCTCCTTCATTATCTATCATTATTCCAACATATAAACATCCCCTGTAAGGAAATTCTTTTTGACTTTTTAAATATGAATGCATAGGTTGTACAATTTCTTCTTCCACTCTCCTAAGTATGGAAGAAGTAACTACTGGTGCAGGAGCATAAGCACCCATGCCTCCAGTATTAGGGCCTTCGTCCCCGTCTTTAAGTCGTTTATGATCTTGACTAGGTGGTAAGCAAATATAATCAGATTCATCCATTATAACAAGAATTGATGCTTCTTCTCCTTCTAAATATTCTTCAACCAAAACACGTCCATCAGATTCTATGGCGTTATTTATTGCTGAAATTGCTATTTTCTTTGATTGGGTAACTGTTACTCCCTTTCCACCGGCTAAGACATCTCTTTTTATTACCCAAGGAGGATTGAATTTATTTAATATTTCATGATTCTCCGATATCTCAGATAATTGTTCATAGTTTGCTGTAGGAATGCCTATCTCCTCCATAATTTCCTTTGCAAATTTCTTTGAACCTTCTAAATTTGCCCATTTTAAAGTAGGTCCAAAGCATGGAATTCCAGAAGATATCAGATGATCTGCTACTCCTTCAACTAGTGGCCCTTCTGGTCCAATAACTACAAGATCTACATTTAATTCAGATGCGAGAGAGAGTATTTCTTGAGTTTTTAATACATCTATATTATGATTTTGTGCTATTTTGGAAGTACCAACATTTCCTGGTGCAACATGCAGATTATTAACAGAATCAGATTCACTAAAGCCGATTGCTAAAGCATGTTCTCTTCCACCACTGCCTATGATTAGTATGTCCATAAATGCCCCCATATACTCGGAAGATAATAGACAATAAGAACATATGCAATTGTCAGTAAGGTACATCCTTTAGGCCCATTCTATAACCCAAAATATTTGTTAAACGATGAATTATTGGTGTAATAATCAGTAAAATTATTATCGGCATTACTAAAACATCTTGAGTCAAAATTTGGCCAGGAAACAAAATAAAACCAAATAAGAATATTGAGATAGCAAAGGGCATTGTATCCAAAATTGGTGCTTTTGAACTAATATCTCCTTCTCTCTTTAAACCTCTTCTTCTTTTGATAAATGAGCCTAGTGAATCGCCTATCAAACATGCCAATCCCAATAAAAATCCGAGAATAAATGCTGTCAATGAATCATTAAACATCCAGAACCAATCGGACTCATTAGTCAATTCTAGTGGATCAACAAATGGTTTTGAATTTTCGAATGATCTTCCTTCCCATAAAGTATGAGAAGTTAGCATCAATAAAGCGCTAACAAAAGAACCCCCTAGAAGGCCATTCCATGATTTTCCATCACCTAGTATTCTGTTTCCATCATACCAATTACGGCCTTGATCGATAGGTATCTTTGGAAGTCCGGTAGCATCTGGAATCCATTTTCCAAACAACATTGCTCCCGTATTAGCAAGATATGCTGGACCATATAAAATCAAAACTGTAATGACATTGATCAGAAACTCCACTGCTTCCATAGCAATCCCAATATGAAGCAGGCAAAGAGTCTATCGTTAAAATCAAACAAATGACCGAACTATTCATGGAGTATACATAGGAGCGAAGTTTGATGATAAAGAAACAAATGGCAATTCTAATTTTGACAATGTTCATTTCGAGTCAAATAATTATTGGAAATAGTATGGCAGAGAATACTAATGAAATTTTAATTGAGTCAGATATTACTTGGACTGAAGATCAATATATTGATGATAATATAAGGATTTTAAATGGTGGAAAATTAACAATTATCGATTCTGAAATATCTTTTTCTACAGAATCTAAACTAATAATAGATGAAGGAGGTTTTGTTATTCTTGAGGGTTCAACATTTACATCAGAGAGCATACCTACAGATTTAGTAGGATATGGATACTGTGATGACTTCAATAGATCGACAATTATAGTAGATATTTCCTCATATGATAATGATTTTGAAATCATAATTGATTCCTCAAGTGGAACTAATTTCAATGGAGCGACAGCTTACATAGGAGATGAAATCTTTATGATGAATAATTCTCAATTTTCATATTCTTCTCAGTCTACTGATGACGAAATAGAAATAGGAGTCTGTGGATATGGTTCGACACCTGTAGGAATAAGTAATGTCACAATAATTCATGATGGATTTAGTAATTATTATCTAGCCAGCGAATTAGAATATAGTAATATGATGATTTCGGGACTTCGAGAATATAGTATTGAAGTATCTGGTAATTTTAGTTTGCATAACTCTTCCATAATTGGTGCAAAAATCTCATCTATTGGAGATATTAATGCCTTTTCAAGTAATTTTTTGCGTTCAGGTCCGATTTTATTAAATGACAATAATGCATCAATATCTCTTATGGAAGGATCTATTTTTACTGGTAGTTTAGATGATCATGATATTAGAGCGATGCCAGAAAGTAATATACATTGGAGTAGCGATACAATCGGTTCAGGAGACTTAACTGACAAGTGGGAAAGGAGGATTAAAGGACAATATCTTCAATTCGATGCAGTTTGGGTGGAATATCAAATTAAAGGCCTATATGGAGTTCCCACATATACCAATTTTAGTGGAAATGACGGTAAATCATACATAGATGGTGGCAGAGAAAGAATTATCGAAATAGGTTGGTCTGATGATAATATATGGGCTACAGAAGATACTTGGGAAGAAGATGCCATAATTAATGTAATAAAATATAGAACTGCTTGGAATCCGGAAAATTCGGAAATAGAAAATTATGGAGCATCAGGAATAAAATTAACGAATGATAAAATAACTATAATTGATCAAAATACTCCAGATATAAAGTGGTTAAGTTTGAAGGCTGAAGGCGATGAAAATGATGCAAAGGGATCTGTAGTGATGGTAGGAGAAGTAGCGAATGAGGGGACTGCAGCGGCTCATTTTGCGATATCCTGCTACCTAAATAGTACAGGCGAAAGTGCAGAAACGAACAATTATCCGGATGCTTTAGTTGAGGCAGGAGAAGTGGGAGAAATAGTATTTGATTGGAGGAATAGTAAATCAGGAGTTGAGGAATTAAAATGTATTATATTAACTCCAATGCAGATAGTGGATGAATACGCTTTTGGAGGAGGCAATATCACAAGCGAAACAGTAAATTGGCAAATAAACGAAGAAGACGAGGGTTTATCATATGTCATACCAATAATTATTGTCATGATTATGGGGATAATTTCTATAGGCTATGTTCTTGTAAATAGGGCAAATTTAGATCAAGAAACTATGGTTGAGGATGTAATCAAATAATGAAATTAGATGATTTTTCCTAGGTTTAAATCAATCCTTGGGCAGTCATTGCTTCAGCGACTTTAAGGAAACCGGCAATGTTTGCTCCTGCAACATAATTTCC
>NHGE01000018.1 GCA_002172375.1 Euryarchaeota archaeon TMED129
TAACTGATTATCGTCTGGAGTAGCGAACCCCGCTCTAGCGATGCTTGTTTAGTTACTTTCTTAAACCCCCCTCAGGACGGGTGATAGCCCAGCATATGCTATGGGCCTGTAGCTTAGTCAGGTAGAGCGACGGGCTTTTAACCCGTCGGCCGCGGGTTCGAATCCCGTCAGGCCCGCCTGAATAAGCCTCAGGTCCATATTTATCTGGAAAAGGGGACACAAAAATGGCAGTAAAAAGTTCAACAAAAAAACGGTTAATAGAACTAGGAGTTCCCGAAGATAGGGCTCATAAATTGGCCGATGATGCTAACATGGACGCAATCAAAAGAATGACTGTAGAGCAAGTTGCTAAAAAAGTAGATCTTGAGATGGGTAGCGCAGATTTAGAACTCATAATGGGAGTCATTAGAGAACAAATGGCATCAAGGAAGAGGAGCAGAAGTGGTAGAATAACAATTTCTAGAAATGCTCTATTGGATGAAGACATCCCTCAGGGAGAAGATCGCTTTAATGTATTAAATCATATTTTAGTACCTCATCATGAATTGGTCCCAATTGAAGATGAAGAAAAGGTATTATCTCCTTGGAATCTAATGGAAAAAGATTTCGAAGGAAATAATAGACTAGCAAAAGAACTTTTGCCAAAGATATTGATTACTGACCCTGCAGTACAGGCTATTAAAGAAACAACTGAAGCAGAAGATGATACANTATTGGCAGGTTGGTTAACNAACAGAGTAATGAAAATAGAANGATATAGTAGATCTGCAGGNACTAGTATAGCATACAGACTAGTCGTGGAGAGAGCTTNAGGGGATGATTAAAAATGAAGGAAATTGTTGAAAGTTATTTTAGTAAAAGAAGTCTTGTTAATCACCAACTTGCNTCATACAATGATTGCATTCCATTACTTGATAGTAGAGGAAGTAGGATGGAAAATATAGTCAGAAATATCCGAATTGGTAGTGATGACTATGAATACGATAATGAAGGCGGATTGATAAAACTTGACGTTTTAGAAAAAGAAATTATAGTACGAGTTAAAAATATCCGTCTTGGACAACCAACAATTAGAGAGGCCAATGGAGCAGAACATCCTGCTACNCCTCTAGAATGCAGACTGAGGAAACTTACTTACTTTGCACCTATATATCTAGATTTTAGAATATATCGAGATGATTTACCTCCTTCTCCTGGCTCTGAGTTGGGCTATATGGATGAGAAAAATGTCCACATAGGAAATTTACCAATTATGGTCAGATCTGCAAGATGTAACTTACATGCAAATAATATAGACCCTAACAGAAAACTTTCTCCAGATTCTTCTCCTGAGGATGCCGAGCAATATGTTAAATTATTAAGAAAATATGGCGAAGATCCTGTAGATCCAGGTGGTTATTTTATCATCAATGGTACTGAAAGAGTTTTGATATCAATGGAAGATTTGGCGCCAAATAGNGTGACTGTNGAGAGAAATAAGAAGTATGCACATGATACTGAAGTAGCTAAAATATTCTCTCAGAAAGACGGTGTCCGTAAACCTCTCAATGTTGAAAAACGTAGAGATGGTATGTTGATGGTAAAAATTCCTAGTGCTGGAACTACTGCTATCCCCGTAGTTCTATTAATGAGGGCACTAGGAATGTCAAATGATAGAGAAATTTTCTCTTCAATTGCNGGNCCAGTGGAGGCTATGAAATATACTGTAGCCAATCTTAATGATGTGAAAGATAACGAAGAATATGGAGTAGAAAATGAAGAAGAAGCCCTTGCTTGGTTAGAGAAAAAATTTGCTGCGGGTCAACAAAAAGAATATCGTGAATCCAGGGTTCAAAATTTACTTGATAAAGAACTTCTCCCTCATCTAGGCGCTTCATATGAACATCGGCAGAAAAAATCAATTTTCCTAGGTAGGATTGTAAGGCAAGTTCTCGAGATGGCCATCAACAATAAAGATCCTAATGACAAGGATCATTATGCAAACAAACGAGTTCGTTTAGCTGGAGATCTTATTGAAGATTTATTCCGAGTAAGTCTCCAACAACTTGCTAGAGACTTAAAGTATCAGTTAGAGAGGCATCATAATAGAAAGCGTGAATTGAAAATTAACTCCTGTCTAAGGCCTGATGTTTTGACCTCAAAAATAATGCACGCTCTTGCAACTGGNAATTGGGTAGGCGGGAGATCAGGAGTAAGTCAATTATTAGATAGGACTACGTATCTTTCTGCTTTATCTCATATGAGAAGAGTAACAAGTCCGTTAGTCAGAAGTCAGCCACATTTTGAGGCGCGTGATTTACATCCTACTCAGTGGGGGAGATTATGCCCTAATGAAACTCCAGAGGGTCAAAATTGTGGTTTAGTGAAGAATGCCGCTCAGATGATTGATGTTTCNGAAGAAGTTTCGGAATCNGATGTAAAAGAATTGTTAAAAGAGGCAGGTGTTGATGACTCNCCAGAAGGNTGGGCAGATGGTTCTAGAGTCCATGTGAATGGAGATATCTTTGGACTACACAAGAGNCCACAAAANTTAGTACAGAGAATTAAGAATAGTAGAAGATCGGGCAAAATAAGATCTGAAGTAAGTATAAGGCATGATACTGAAAATAAAGATGTCTTTATCAATACAGATAGAGGAAGAATTCTTCGTCCATTACTTGTTTTAGAGAATGGTAGTCTAACTCTTTCAAAGCAGCATCTCGACTCTCTCAGAGATGGAAGTATGGATTTCAATGATTTATTGACTAGTGGGGTAGTTGAATGGGTTGATGCCGAAGAAGAAGAAGATCTCTTGATTGCACCTAGGCCATACGACTTGCCTGCCGTATCTCCGAAGAACAAGAGGCCGATCAATCCAGCAAAGGTAGAATGGTTAAATTTAGGCGAACCCAATATCACTCATGCTCATCTTTCTGCTGAAATACAAATGCCTAATGGTAAATCAAAGACTGAGAAATTCAAAGTACCATTAAATTATCATCAGGAAGATGTTGATGCTCTTAAAAGAAGAGAAAAGAAAGCTCATACNGTACTAATATTTACTCATGTTGAAATAGANCCACAATTGATTTTAGGTGTATGTGCTTCTCTAGTTCCATATCCAGAACATAACTCTACTCCAAGAGTTACTGGCGGGACAGCAATGGTAAAACAAAGCCTAGGACTCTCGAGTGCAAATTATAGACTTCGTCCAGATACAAGAGCACACATAATGCACTATCCACAACGTTCAATTGTCGGCACAAGGGCTATGGACTCCACTAAGTTCAATGAAAGNCCAGGAGGTCAAAATCTTGTAGTGGCAATAATGAGTNACCATGGATATAATATGCAAGATGCTATTGTAATGAATAAGGCATCTGTAGAACGTTCAATGGGACGTTCCTCATTCATGAGGACTTACAANGCAGAAAACAAGAGATTNCCTGGCGGTCAAGAAGAAAGAATCGAAATTCCTGGNACTGGTTTAGATGAAATAAAAGGTCTAAAATCATGGGATTCATATTCNCATCTTGAAAGAGATGGNTTACCTNTACCNGAAACGTTTNTGACAAGNGAAAANGGAGGAAACCCTGTTCTTGTAGGAAAAACTAGCCCTCCAAGATTCTTAGAGGAAGCACATGGTGCATTCTTACAAGCNCAAGAAAGGCGTGAATCATCAATGAATGTGAGACANGGAGAAAATGGCTGGGTAGATAATGTATTCGTAACAGAGTCATTAGACTCNGGTAGACTTGTAAGAATAACTCTTAGAAGTAATAAAATTCCCGAATTAGGAGATAAATTTGCTAGTAGACATGGTCAGAAAGGAATTATCGGTAGGATGGTAAACGAAGAAGATATGCCATTTACTGAAGATGGAGTCATACCTGATATTCTAATAAATCCTCATGCTATTCCTTCTAGAATGACTGTAGCACACGTTCTCGAAATGATTGGAGGAAAAGTAGGTTCAATGGAAACTAGGAGAATTGATGGGACAGCATTCACAGGAGAAAAAGAAGAATCTCTTAGATCAGGCTTACTTAGAAATGGATTTAACCACACAGGACGCGAATCAATGATAAATGGAGAAACAGGAGAAGCATATCCTGCTGAAGTTTTCATTGGAGTAATTTATTATCAAAGACTACATCACTTAGTTAGTAGTAAATTACATGCTAGAAGTCGTGGTAGAGTTCAGATTTTGACTAGACAGCCTACAGAAGGACGTGCTAGACAAGGTGGTTTGAGATTTGGAGAAATGGAAAGAGACTGTTTGATTTCACATGGTGCATCTATGGTCATCAAAGACAGACTTCTTGGGGAGTCTGACGGCATTGATTTATTTGTATGCGCTCAATCAGGACATATCGCATGGTATGATCCAAGAAAAAGAACATACGTATCTCCGATACACGGAGATGGTGCTGAGGTTTACAAAATCCAAACTTCATATGCTTTCAAACTTCTACTCGATGAAATGAAGAGTTTGGGTGTTGCCATGAGATTAGAACTGGAGGATCAAAGATGAAACGTAATAGTAATACATTAATTCCTAAGAGAATTGCAGGCATTAGATTTGCACTAATGGACCCTAATGAAATAAGAAAGATGTCTGCCGTAGAAGTCAAGACTGCAGATACTTACAAAGATGATGGCCATGCATTTAAACAAGGTTTAATGGATCCAAAAATGGGAGTAATCGAACCAGGATTGGTGTGCCCAACTGACAATTGTAAGTATGATGAGAGCCCCGGTCATTTTGGACATATACAATTAGAGTTGCCAGTGATGCATATTGGCTTTACCGCTTTGATTAAAATGGCATTAAAAAATACTTGTAACAAATGTAGTAAAATTCTCTTACACAGTGCTCCTGAAACTCATCCATTAGATCCTGAAAAATCTGAGCAAGATTATTATCGAGAAAGAGTACATGATGTGATGATAAAACATGGTGTTGGTTCACGTGAGTTTAATAAAACAATAAAAGATATTGAGAAAGAATGTTCAAGTGCAAAAAGAGCTATTTGTATGCACTGCGGTTCAGAACAAGGTAAAATAATTTTAGACAAACCTTCAACTTTTAAAGAAAAGAAAGCGGACAAAGGAGAACATAAACTTAATGCCCGTGATATTAGAGAATGGTTAGAAAGAATACCTGATGAGCATCTAATATTCATAGGAATGAACAAAGATGTTTGTAGGCCAGAATGGACTATTTTGAAAGTCCTTCCAGTTCCTCCTATTACTGTAAGGCCTTCTATAACACTGGATAGTGGTGATCGATCTGAAGATGATTTGACGCATAAATTAGTAGATGTTTTAAGAATCAATCAAAGATTAAGAGAAAATAGAGATGCTGGTGCACCTCAATTAATCGTTGAAGATTTATGGGAATTATTACAATATCACTGTACTACATATTTTGATAATCAGACTAGTGGAATACCTCCTGCCAGGCATCGTTCGGGTAGGCCTCTGAAAACTTTAACACAACGCCTGAAAGGAAAAGAAGGACGTTTTAGGAGTAATTTATCTGGTAAAAGAGTTAATTTCTGTGCTAGGACTGTAATTAGTCCAGATCCAAATCTCGGAATAAACGAGGTCGGTATACCAGTATCAACTGCTAAAGAATTGACAGTTCCTATTAGAGTAACAAGTAGGAACAGAGAACAATTAAGACAGATGATTCTAAGGGGCCCAGATAATCACCCTGGAGTGAATTATATCATCAGAGGAGATACTTTGAGAGTACGCATTACAGATAGGACAAAATTTATATGGGCAGGTTTCAGATGTAAAAATCCTGAATGCCATAGTGGTAGCGATGAAGAACCATACCCAGGTTACAGGCCTGACTTAAATGATGTACTGCCAGCTCCAAACTTTTTACCAGGTTTGGAATTGAAGAAAGAAATGAAAAGAAATGAAATAGGAGAATTAGAAGAAGTAAATGGAATAGATTTAGAGAAAACTATCGCCAATCTTCGTGGAGAAGATTCTAATGGAAAACAATTAGAATCAGATGATCCTAGAGCTTTAATTCACAATCGTTGGAGATGGGAAGTCGAAAATCCAACAGAATATTTCCCGGATCATTTAGAAGTCCGATGCCCTCATTGTGGTAGTCCATCCCAAGAAGATGAATATGGAAATACATACCCTACGGAAAGTGAAGATAGATTAAGTACATGGGATCAAGATGGCAATCCTCGNCCAGGAATAGTNGTTGAGAGGCATTTAATCGATGGNGATGTCACTATATTCAACCGNCAACCATCTTTACATAGGATGTCTATGATGGTTCATGAAATTAGAGTTATGGAAGGGAAAACATTCAGATTTAATCTTGCAGATTGTACGCCTTATAACGCAGATTTCGATGGTGATGAGATGAATTTACATGTTATCCAAAGTGAAGAAGCGAGAGCGGAGGCCAAGATACTAATGCGTGTCCAAGAACATATAATAACGCCNAGATATGGTGGTAGCGTAATTGGNGGAATACATGATCATATTTCTGGTTCTTANCTACTAACTCANGATAATATGATATTACCTAAAAATATAGTCTTAGAAGTACTTGGCTCAATTAATTATCAAGGAGAACTACCGGATGAAATTGAAAAAGATGGAGTAGTAGGCTATAGAGGAGCAGAAGTATTGAGTTTAATTGTTCCAGATGGCTTTAATCTTGAATATCTAAACAGATCCGGAGACACTGTTAAAGTTTCTAAGGGGAATATTGAAGGAGCCATAGATAAAAAAGGAATAGGCGCAGAAGATGGCCGATTATTAGATGCCGTTGTTCAAACACACGGTAATCAGCGCGGTGCAAAATTTATCAATGATATGACTAAAATGACCATCGCTGCATGTACTTCATTAGGATTTACTACCGGAATAGATGATGAAGATTTGCCTCCGGAAGCCAAAAAAGAGATTGAATCTATAAACAAGAAAGCCAGTGAAGATGTCGACTTAGAACTTGTGAAATATGGTAAAGATGGTAGAAAGTATGAAGCAAGACCTGGTAGAACGCCTTTAGAAACTCTTGAAGAGAACATACTGCAAATACTTGATACTGGTAAATCTGATGCTGGAAATGTTGCAAAGAAATATCTCGGTGAAGANAATGCAGCTGTTTTGATGGCAACNTCTGGAGCTAGAGGTTCTATGGATAACCTAGCAATGATGGCTGGCTCAATAGGNCAACCAAAAGTTCGTGGTAAGAGGTTAGAAAGAGGTTATCAAGATAGGGTTTTGGCNCATTTCCCAAGAGGAGTAAAAGGTGCTAGGGAGAAAGGNTTCGTTTCTTCTTCATTCAAGAGAGGTTTAGAACCAACTGAATTTTTCATGTTATCAGTTTCTGGCAGAGAATCCCTAGTTGATACAGCAGTTAGGACAAGTAAATCAGGATATATGCAACGTAGATTAATTAATGCTATGGANGATCTTAAAGTTTCCACTGATGNTCAATCATCCGTAAGAAATACNGGTAATAGAATTGTTCAATTCCAATATGGNGAAGATACTGTTGATCCAGCTCGNAGCCGTAAAGGAGAACCATTTGATGTCAATCTAGTTCTAGATGATGCTTTAGGAGGTGCTTAATAATGGTAGTTAAGAGTGCAACAAAAAAGAAATTAATGGACTTAGGCATAGAGGAAGAATATGCTCACAAATTAGCTGATGATAGGAAATGGGATGATGTCAAAGTTCTTACNCCACTCCAAATAGGTCAAATTTGTGGAATTGATTCCGGNACCTCTCAAAAAATTCACCATGTAATGGCAAGCTCCACTAAATCAGCAAGAGCTGCAGCTGCTAAGACTGAAAAAACTGTAGTTAGAAGGAGAACTTTGTCAAGAAGAAGGAAAAAAACTTTGCTTCCAATACAAAATTATGATGTAGAAAATAGTAAAAAATTATTACTTAGGGATTTAGACGATGAAGATCCNTTATTTATCGAACTTTCTGCAAAGGCTAGTGAATTAGNCTTANACNTAACTCCTCAGATTATCAATACATTAGTCGATGGNATTAAGTCAAGGGGTGATAAAAAATTATCAGANAAAAAATTAGAAAATATCATCAAATCTGCTNATAATCATTTACTAAAAGCACGAGTTGATCCACATGAAGCGGTAGGNATTACAACTGCTCANTCATTAGGNGAACCTGGGACGCAAATGACAATGCGAACATTCCACTACGCTGGTGTTGCAACTGTGAATGTCACACAAGGNCTTCCAAGAATAATTGAAATTGTTGATGCTCGTAAAGTACCTAATACGCCAACAATGAATATTTACCTAGAAGAATTTAATTCTAAAGGNAAGCCTTTGAGAACTAATGAAAAATTNGCTAGAGAATTAGCAGCCGGAATCGAAACAACAACAGCAACAGATATTGCAGCAATCGATGTCGAGGTAACTCAAAGATATATCAACCTTCAATTAATTCCTNCAAATCTAAAATTGAAAAATATGANCGGAGCGGAAGTATTGGACAAACTATCAAGAGCATTGAGATTATACATACAGNCAGATAACGAAGATAGNCCCAAAGTTCTTAAAATAATACCAGGTATTTCAAAAGCCGAAGATTTGACNAATTTAGCCACAGATCCTCCTACATATACAGCACTGCTACAATTAGAAGATAAAATAAAGAAATTAAGACTTAAAGGGTTGCCTGGTATTTCTAGGGCTAATGTACAAGGNCCAAATAAAGATGGAGAGTATTACATCTCTACTATTGGCTCAAATTTAACCAAAGTTAGTGAATTCGCTGGTGTCGATAGAGCTCGAACCTATACTAATAACATTAGTGAAATATATGATTATTTGGGTATTGAAGCAGCACGACAAGCCATTATTAATGAGGCATATGATACAATGGCAGGAGCCGGTTTAGATGTCGATATTAGGCATTTAATTATGGTGGCAGATGTAATGTCTAGTGAAGGAGAAATAAGAGCAATAGGAAGACACGGAGTTAGTGGAACAAAACATTCCATTTTGGCTAGGTCTGCTTTCGAAGTAACAGTTACTCATTTACTCAAAGCCGGAATCATTGGTGAGCGCGATGATCTTAGTGGTGTNACTGAAAATATCATTGTGGGNCAACCTGTCGCTTTAGGNACAGGAAGNGTAGAACTATTCTATGTACCNGAGAATTAAGGAGGAATAAAATGGATTTAGCACGTCAATTAAAACAAGGAATGAATACTGGNACTTTATTATTCGGNCAGAGACAAACCATGAGTGCCTGCTCTAGAGGGGATGCNAGAATGGTTTTAGTAGCCGCTAACTGCCCTCAAGAGTACATCTCTAANCTCCAATCTAAACATCCTGATGTGCCTGTACATCAAGTAATGTTAGTTAATAGACAATTGGGCGCTGCTTGTGCAAAACCATTTCCTGTTAGTACTCTGTGTATTACTGATCCTGGACAAAGTGAATTATTAACGCTAAGTCAGAATGTTTAATGGCNAATTAAAGCTATTTTACAAAATTTTAGGGTTTTATTCAAAGTCCTCCATTCTCTCGCAAGGCCATGGAAAGTGAAATTCGTAATTTAATAAAATTACGGGGAGAAAATTTCCATAACCAAAATTATGATTTTTCTTCCATTGATTTTAATTTTATCGGCAAAGTAGATTCTTTACAAGATTTAGAAGAATTTCCATCTAAATCACTTTTTATTTGGCATGTCGGCGAAGGAATTACTACATTAAATAATTTTGAAATAGAAAGATGGAGTGTCGATGCTCCTTCTGGAAATCACTTGATAATTTCGGAGAGATTTATTGATGATNANTTAAATANAGATAACTATAGAAAAAACAAGATTTTTTTTTGGGGCCCAAATGAACTATCACAATGGTTTGGGAGGGCCATATTGAATAAAGAAATACAATTATCAGTTATCAAAGATGATAAGATTGATGACGAAATTAGTGAAATCAANTTGAATAAAAGTACTGATAGTTCNATTTTNACATTGAAAAATAACATAGAAATTTCTACTTGGCTATCTAATAAAGGCCTGTCAGGNATTANATATTCTCCAATTTTACTTTCATCTAAGTTATGGGANGTAGATGGTGAATTAATTGGCCCAGATGGTTCTGTTGAAAAGAAAAGGTGGAAAATCATAGAAGACCCATGGGAAAATAATTTTACTATGTTTTCTAATGTGGAAGTTCTGCCAATTTCTCCTTCACTAAGAATTGTTGAGCCAAACATANATTTTTGGAAAGATANATCTCAGATAATAGATATCATTGCTCCATTAATTAATGAAAAACGCCAAGGCAAACCAAAAAATGCTGGATTATTTACNCAAAGTATGGTTCTACAGAATTGGAATTTTAAAACTGATAGCTGTAATCTTTATTATAAAAAGATTCTAATTCCTGCTTGGNNATTAAATACTGAAAATAGGCAATTAATTCATGGAATTAGTGGTAAAACACTTTCTGCNTAATATACTCAATTTCTTTGTAAAGACATCAACTCGTCCGTAGANAAAGTATCTCCAGACATCAATCTACTCATTAAATCAGAAACTTCTACTTTTTCTTCTTCAACTTCTTCTGTGTTAATTTCCTTGAGTAAATCTTGCATAGAATGGATGCATCTTAATGATACGACGTATCTGCTATGCATTATATCTGCTTCTCTTTTCGATATTGTTACTTCCATTTGTGCATTATTTGCAATCTCTCTTAATCTATCTACTTCTTCAGATAGTTCCATCATCAAGTCATGAGCTTCTTGGGCGTTTTTAACTGCGTCTTCTACATTGTCATGTGCCTTTGCCTGAGAATATTTTGCTTCTCGCTCATTCCTTTTTAGATTTCCAAAAATATCTTCTTCTCCAATTTTCTTGGCTTCTTTGTAATCTCTACTTAATTTCTTCATTTTATTGAAAAATTCTTTTTCCTTTTTACCAGAAAAAGCCCCCCTCTCATACATATTTTCTAATTTATCCATTTCAGACTTTATTCTTCGTGGATCAGGACCATTTCTCTTATTGGTTCGATTCTCTTTATCGCCAATTTTTTCCTTCATCTCCCTTCTAATCAGTTTTAATTTTTCAGATTTTTCAAATCTTATTTCCTTTAATTCCTTTACCTTAATATTTGCTGCATCTCTTACAATTTTTTGTTTTTGTACTTCTGAAATTAATTCTTTAACTTGAACATTAATTTCATTTCGCTTATCTAAATGTTTACGAACTCTATTATTCCATTCGTCTCTCTGCTCTTTATTATTGCGCAGTTCTAGATTAATTTTTTCAGTAAGTGGATTAAATATGTCGCCAACTTCGCCATAATTCATCAATATGCCACCTAATTGTA
The DNA here is from genome assembly GCA_002172375.1 of Euryarchaeota archaeon TMED129. Classification (GTDB taxonomy): domain Archaea; phylum Thermoplasmatota; class Poseidoniia; order Poseidoniales; family Thalassarchaeaceae; genus MGIIb-O3. The sequence goes on from NHGE01000018.1 coordinate 11,357, forward strand.
TCCAATCCGACTCCGATTATTGATATAAATTAATACTAAAATAAACTCTTATTTTTTATTCATTTCCCCTTAATGCGGCACTATTTCCCTTCCTCGCCTTTCTTTTTGTATTTCCAAAACGCCTCATCTTTCTTTTTTTATTTTCTTTATTTTTTGAATCACTTTTCTTTATTCTATTTTGTTTTATGCCGCTCAAACCTCCTTGATCTAGTAGTACGCCAAATTCAGATATATCCAGAATTTCACCTTCATCTATCTTAGTTTTAATCTCGGCTAAACTAATTTTTTTATTTGATAAATTCTTTTTCTTCAATATTTTTTTGGTTTTTAGAAGATTTGACTTCAAGTCATTTCTTTCTAATTTTAATTCATCTAGTTTTTTATCTATTGAAGATATTTTTTTGCTTATTTTCTTAATTTCCTTTCTTGAAACTACCTTCCCCTCAGATTCAGTTTTATTTTCCATTTCAGACATATTTTTTTCTTTTTCTTCTCTCTGAGTGTCTAATTTTTTAGCTACCTCTCTAAGTTTAGTAATATTTTTTATGTATTCCAAATGCGCCTTTTCCGATTCCCTTTTTCTTTTAATACAAATCTGCAACTCAAAGAATTTCTTGAATAAATCTTTCTCCCTCTCTAATGTTGGTACAGTTGTTAAATCATTATTAATCGTCGTTAGATTTTCATAATTTTTCATTATCCATTTTTCTAATATTTCACTTGGAGGTGGAACTAAATTATTTACTGAATCTCTAATTTTCTTCAATTCTTCAGCCTTTTTCCTGTATCCATTAAATTCATTTAATAATTCTCTCCTTTCCTCATCCATTGAATCTACTTCTTTCATCATTTCACGCAATGTTTTCACTATTTCTATTTGATTTCTTCTATCTTCCAAATGTTCTTTAAATCTTTTTTCATTAGATTGTATATCACTTTGTATTTCCCTTTTTAATTGTACAATTTCTTCGAATTCCATATTTTCTAAATCAACATCAGATTTATTTTCTGATACGTCACTCATTCTTCTTCCTCCATTTTTATGTCATTAATGTCATTTTTTACTTTTTTATTTTTATTGGAAGCAAAAGAGGATTCTCTTCCTTGCTGAACCTTCTTCGCTAGTGTCATCAATTCATCAAAACCATCCAAAATTGTATTTTCCCAGTATGATATATCTCTATCTAAATTTTTTAATAGTTGCTTTGCCCTATCTCTTTGCCTATTTATATCTCCTAATTCTGTTTTTCTTGCTACATATTTTGCATGAACCGGCTCTCCAAGATTGACATTCCTAATCATCTCTCTATGCTCTTTATCTGCAGCCTTGTAGAGAGTATTCATTTTCTTCCTCTTTTCAATAAAATCTGCCATCTGAGGATTTGAAGATTTACGTTCTTTTAACCATAATTCATTTTGTCTTATGATATTCCGTCTTGCATCTATCATTTTCTTTTCCGCTTTATGATCAAGTGCAACTGTTTGGATATTGAAATCTATTTCTTCCAATTCTTCCATCATTCTTTCCTTTTTCCATTTTGGATCCAAACTAATCATATTACCCGATTCAATTAATTCATTTTGAACATCTTTAATCTGCCCCCAAATTTCTCCCGCTTCCTTTTGATAGCTATCTCTCCGTTTTTTAATTTCAG
>NHGE01000019.1 GCA_002172375.1 Euryarchaeota archaeon TMED129
CTGGGCGCTCCGCGATTTCCATTATATACTCTCTAACCAAAGCGGCAGCCCCTGCTACAGCAGGTGTTGCCATTGACGTTCCACTGTACTCAATATAATATGAGTCGCCGATATTTGTTGAAGCATCTTCCGCTTCTTGGGCTAAGCATGATCTAACATAATCGCCCGGGCCAGTGACATCTGGTTTTATCCTACCATCATCCGTTGGCCCTTGACTAGAAAATGGATACATTTGATCAGGATCCCATCTATTTTGGTGTCCTCCTACTGTAATAACGTTCTTTGCTGTACCAGGAGAAGAAATACCATTTGAACCTTCATTTCCAGCAGCAAATAAAACCGTCATACCTTGATAGGCCCAGTACTGATCCCATGTAGAAGTCCTGTCATCAGCATCTTCAGATTGTGTTGTATAAGACCCTCCTACGGCAGATCCCCAACTATTTGAATGAAATCTTGCGCCACCTGAATTATATGCTGAATTGAGCATTCCATAAATTCCACTATTAGAAAGTTGAGCAGTGCTATCTATCTCCATTGCTTGGAAATATAATTCCGCTTCTGGAGCAATGCCAGCATATGAAGAAGTCCTACTGCCGTCTCCTAACACTGTACATGCAACATGAGTGCCATGGCCGTCATTTGTATCTGCTGTGGATGAGTCTCCAGCTACATTAACAACATTGATAATTCTGTTACCAAAATCTCCATGATCTTCATCTAATCCTGTATCTGCGACGGCGACTCTTTGACCACTGCCATTTAAACCTGTGAAATATGTATTTTCAACAGTATTAATTCCCATATGAATTCTTGCATAATCATTGAATGTTGTACGATCGAATATTGGAGATATATATGAAACAGCGGGATATTTTAGTATTTCATCTATATCCCTTACATTAACTTCCCCGAAATATGATCCAGTATGGTATGAAGTATAATTATTCATCCATATATTTGCTACCTCAGATAATGAGCTAGGTAGATTTAATCCTGGAGATTCGTGTCTAGTTAAATCTGAATCTTTCCATCCTAATACTTCTACTGTAACAGAATCTTCTGTGTCTAAATTATAGAATTTCTTATCAGAAAGTAGGCCCAGTGGAACTAAATGACTTGCACGCACGATTGGAAGATTGGAAATCTTATTCAATTGTTCTTGAGTACCTTGTATCAAGAATCCTGAAGGTGGGATAGTTGCACGTATCTCTACATTAGCATGATCGATGATTGCTAGTCTAGCATCCCATAATCCAGTCCCCCCATCAATTAAAATTAGTAATAAGTCTGATCGAGGAGTGGTTAATTCAGATTTCATTAAAACACTAGGTATTAACCCTATTTCAGTAAAAATTCCGATAGGAGTATCTGCCCTTAAATTCCTAGTTTCCTCAGATTCAAAATATGATGATACTAATGATAAACTGTGCATGGTATTTGGATTAAGAGATATCTCAGTTCTCTTATAATTTTGATCTAAGAAGTTTATTTCATCATATTCTGTCTCAGAATCGTATTCTAATGATGGAAAATACGACATTAATAAAATCGTAAGTATCAGCACGGTTGTACGCTGATTCATGATTGTTCGCCTCGTCGGTTGTGATTTGATAGTATGGGTAAATTATTGGCTATTGACATATTATTTTGCATGAAAAAATCATCCTTAAAATATTGTAATTGGTGCACGATCAGTAAAAAGTTCCATCGTCCAATCTCCCACTTGATGTATCCATCTTTCATCTACTATTCCATTATAGTAACTATATTCCAATAATATTTCTATTTGATAGTTTTCCCATACTGAAGCTCCTCCTACTATTAATTCCAAATCATCTCCAGCATAGAAACTATGAGCGGCGAGTGAATCAATATAATGATCAGTGCGTCCCAATTCAATACTGTTTGTATCTGTAAATCGTATTGAAATTGTTACATCGTTGATTTCCCTACTACCTTGATTATCTAATTGTGCCAAAATTATGTGCCCTGAAGTTCCTTGACGATATACAACATCAACACTTACTCTGTCATAAGGAACTATCCAAACTACAGTGAGGAGAGAAACAAGAAGTAAGGAAAGAACAGTAGCAGAAGCAAAAATAACTCTTCGAGGGGAAATCAGTTCTTTGGTTGATTCGAGTGTCTCTAAAATATCATGTGCTATTTCTGACTCTAATGAGTCGTCATCAACATTATTGTTTAATCTTTCAAGTAGGCCCATCATTACTACCTCCTAACATTGATAAAATAGTCAAAATACCCGAAGAAAGTGGTTCTGGAGCCATTATATGGCTTGTTGACCCAGATATTCCTGGAATTATGCTTAAAATTGAAAGATCTGAAGCTAAACCATTTACTCCAAAGGTAGTTCCAGTAGGAATTCCTCCCGTTATTTGGGCATCTATCAATACGCCCTTCAGATCTATATTCCTATCGCCTATTTCAGCATGTAATTTTGCTGAAGCAATGATACGTCCGCCCTGTACATCATCAATCTCTATAACACTGTATGGATAGACAACTTCTCTGATATGTATTGTAGCGCTCTTCAAGTTTTCACCTAATGCTTCCATTTCATCTATCACTATTGGAGGAGTAGTGGGGATATTACTTGAACGGAGATATATCTTTTCTACTCCATCTCCTCCAGATCTTATTTGTAAACCGAAAGAATCTGTGGGTTTAATTATCATCTTATCAGTCATTCCTTCTGCTAAGAGAACTATATCGCCTCTACTATTTATGGCTCTACCAAATGCTTCAATATACAATGACATTCCTACATCGGAAGCTGTAAAATCTAGAATTGGAGTACCTTGAAAAGCTAAATCTTTAGTTATATCAAAGTTCAAATCAGGTTCTGTAGTTAAGTTCATTGAGCCTGGGATATCAGTTAAAAATACGGTTGCAGGCCACCATAAGTTGTCCATCCACTGCATTTGTTGAATCATCATAGAGCCAACTGCAAAACCTTCGGATGTCCTAAATTGTTCTGGTACAGTCATATCAATTGAAATTGCAGANCCTAAACTTGCCTGAAATTCAACNGNTTCNGGTATATCATTGATCATTATTTCAGTNCGTANACCTGCTTCTCTATTAATTAAAAGAACGTGGATCCATTCGAGTCTATTGGACAATTGATAGAGACTTGCAGTGGAAACTTCAGTTATCTCTCCAGATGTGGTAATAGTAATTATTGAATCTAAGCCTAGACTGGTATATTCTCCAACTTTTAATCCTTTCATAGTCACAAATAAATCCTGACCATTGATTCCTCTAATTACTAGCATGAGTTCAGTATGTTGAGGGTACCAAGATTCTAAATCTATAAATATGGACCAATCTTGACGATTTTCTGAACCATCTCTGGATATTGATAATTCGACAGAAGGAGGGAGTCTTGGCATCCATAATCTTAGATGGAAGCCATCCGAAATACCTGTTGGGCTGGCCTCAAAAGAAACGCCATGAACCCAAGGAAGATTTTCTGATTTCTTTTCTCCGTGATATGACTCTACCATTATATCAAATTCTGAATTCGAATCTAATTCAATTCCAAAAGAAAAATTAGAAGCGCCAGAAACTGAGCCTGTTGATATATCTGTAGTAATACCTGAAAGAATATCATTTACTGAGCGTCCTAAGTCAGAAAATCCCCCAATGAACGATGCTATCCCAGATAAGCCTTGAGAAGTGTTGAATTCTGGAACTATCAAAGTTGGCCCTTCACTGGTACCAGTAGGTATCTTGAGAGATAAAGAAGAAGGGAGAGGGTTGATTTCTGCCTTTACTGATAACTTATCATCTAGATTAGTTGGTGCTTTTTCAACATTGATTAACATCGGATTTGGGTCTGCTATTGACATGAATGCAGTCCCCATTCCTGCTAGACCTCTTGCACCCTCTTCTTGAGGTTCAATCCAACCAATTTCTCTCAAACCTGAAATCCTAGAGGATAGGCTGACTTGAGCATTATCAGGATCGTTGTGAAATAAGAAATGATCACCACTCATTGTAACAGGATTGGAAGAATTTGAAATCTGCGCCTCTATAGTACTAATTGGCGTATCTGAAGACCATGAAATAGTGTTGCCGAATGTAGAAATAAAATTTGCTGGAAGATCTATGATATTTGCAGCCTGATATTGATCATTCTCATTTCCAGTGTATGAAATAGTATCAATAATTGATGATGCAGCATAATTTAATGAATTAGGAGTGATTGTAATCGATATCTCATTCGGTAAATCTGAAAAAGAAATGGCATGATGAGAATAATTGATAATAGAATTATGAGGATGTTCTATAAATGACATTACAAGCGATTTAGTAGATTCAGTAAATATCTCAATTTTTTGCTCATTTGTATCATTATTATCAACAAATGAGGCTGCCATAAAACCACTAAACTTTGCACTAGCAGCAATCGGTGCTAAAGGTTCAACAGGTCCATTTAAACCTTGTATTATATCTAAATCTGTATCTTTTGATATTATTAGATGGTCTCCGGAAATAGTTGGATGAGGCGAAGAGCCAATTGCTAATTCAATTGATGTTAGAGGCATCATTGATCTATCTTCTCTCCAATTATTTGTCATTAGTATATGAAATGATGACCCATCAAAACTTCCAGATGTAGTATCACCACTGAGTAAATCAACGATAATAGAGGGTACATCGTTTAATACAGTACCAGTATCTAAAAAGAGATCTACAAGATTTAATATTACTGAATCAACTACTTTTGAAATGAAGTCAAGGTCTGTAGCACTATCTAAACTGGCATCTACATCCGAAGTCCCTCCTAACTCAAATGAACCATAAACTATCAATGCGGTTGGTATATCATTTGCCCTTACATGTATGGCTCTGTGGTCTTCTTGTATCCCTCCTCGCTTGAACCAAGAATAATAATCTATACTTTCAATTGACTGCTTAGATCTTAGGAGTATCAAGCTCTTAGGAGGATTAGCAGGATTGATAGGTAATGTCAAATCATTAACATTTGGACTCGTATCTCTTGAGAAGTTTTTAACCCCAATAATTAATCCTAATCTTTCAGGCTGACCACCTGGTAATTCTGGAGAATTTTCAGAGCCAAGCATCCTAAAAATTCTAGATATTTCTCCAGGCGACATGGACCCTTCTGGCATCCCCCTAAACCAACCCAAAGAATCAGTTATGTTACCATAATCACCATCAGATTCTGATGCTGGAAGATTTGATCTATTTTCATGAAAATGGAGGAATAAATCAGCTCTATCATCTGCCCAATATTCTATAGTAGTGAGGCTTTTGTCTCCCTCTAGTCCTGTAGAGGTTGGCAATATACTATCAGTTCTGATTATTATTTCTGCTTCTGATGGCAATCTATCAGATTCACCATTTGGATGAAATGTTGCATCTATATACGCTAATTCCCACACGTTTCTAGATCCATCATTATTTGGAGGAGAAAAGTGAATGTAACCTAAACCAGCAGAGACTCCACAATTAATTTCTTCTGATGGCAGAGTAGTTAATTCGGAAGGAGAATATCTTGAGGGACAAGATACTTGTCCAGCATTATTAACTCGGATAGAATAAGGAGCAGAAATCGAAGCAAAAGAGATACCTGTTTCATCTTGTCCTATATCAATTAATCCTAATGTCAATGCCAGAATCAATCCACTGCTTGCTTGTGAGATATCAAAATAAAATCTCTCAATTCCGATTTCTATTGAAAAATCATAAGGAGCAGAGGTGAANNTTGAGTCTACAATCCAAATATAACTTTCACCTTCTCCAATAGCAAAGTTCGTACCATCNGCTGAATAAGCAAATGCTTTTATCAAAGAAACTTGTAAAAATTTCAAATCATTCCAGTCNGAATCATCGACACTATCGCCCAATACTTCTACTGTAAATGAAATTCCTGGTTCAATCCATAAAGAGTCGCCATCAATGCCCCAACCTCCATTAAAATCCCATGCTACTGTTAAACCAACTTGAATGTCATCATCACCATCATCATCAATGTCTATTGCATGAAGTAAGGGGTCAGTATTGAAATTAAACAATGATAGTAAAGAAGCGCTNAATGTTACTGTNTCAAATTTTTCAACAATNTTTCCATCAATATCTGTATGCTTNGTCCAAATAACATAGTCTGTTACATTAATCAGTGTTTGCCAGATAGTNTTTACTTGTCCTGGCCTATTTGCATCACTTATTACTAAATCATATGCATCAGGATGAGAGGGGACAGGAGGATTAGTTTCTATTAGAGAAATATTATTGACACCTTGACCTATATTNGAAAGTGGATCTGAATCTCCAGAAGGTGATACAAGATTATCGATATTGTTAATTTTTGGTTCTGCTAGTGATCCTATAGTATTTGTATTAATTATATTCTGTCTCTCTGATAAAATATCAGACAAATCATCTAAAATTTCAAAATCATCTGATTCAATTCTTGCTTCNGCATCAACATTAGTGAATGGAGTCAAAGAAGGTAATAAAAATAAGAATGTAAGTAAAAATGCTAATCGGGATGGATCAAAATTGAAACGAGGGAATACTATTGGGTTGCGCCTTCCCATGACTTCACCTAGACTATGTCTGATATATGCTATTGCCCTTCATGGANATTAAATGAGTCGAGTTTTTGAGTCAAGTGTTATCATCAAANAAGATTTACTTCTTCAATGGAACCACATTTAGGACAGGCAGTACGAGCAGAATCAATTCCCTCTGGGAGTTCTACAGAAAATAATAGATTACATGAAGAGCAGTTTTTCTTTATTACTCTGTCAGATATTTTCTCATTAACAGGTTTTGAGGCTTGGGAATCAGGAACATCATCAATCAAATCTGAAAGTAGACTGTCTTCTGATGTGGTTGATGTAGATGGCGGTTTTTGAGCATCTTCTAATAATTCTTCTAAATCAACATCTGAGACATCTACGATAGGATTACTACCAGACATATACAAGTTAGGAGATGTTTGTGCCCACATTTGCTTTTGTTCTTCAGCAGATGGTGGTTTTATTTCTTCAACTGGTTCTTCCTTTTTTTGTGATAATTCTTCGGCCCTAATTAGAATTCTTCTTCTAAACAATATGTAAGCAATAATGGAAATAATTATNAAGAATAATATCAGAATAATTAGAATAAAAAATGGATTTAAAGATTTTTCTTCTGAGTCTGATTCTATGACCGTTACAATAATTTCCGCCTGTGAAGATAATCCAGCATTATTTTCAGCAATGCATAATACTCTCTGTGCCCCAGTAGTTTGGAAATCATATTGAATTAATCTACCATATAGCTGCNTTTCGTCTTCCATTCCTTCATTGAATATCCAAGAATATTGTATTTCATCGGATTCTTCATCATATGCCGATATTTCAAATGTGACAGGTTCACCAACGGAAACNGATATTTGATTTACATNATTATCAAAAATTGGAGGAGATAAATCAGAAAGTATTACTTTGACACTATCACTAGATTTTTGACCTGATTTATCGGTAACAATAAATTCAATATTATGTTCACCAGCTTGATAATTAGAATCAAAACTGAAAGTGAAAGAAGAGGTAAATGAATCGCCAATACTAGCGTTACTTTGCTCAATTATNCCNTCCACTAGCCACTCCGTACTTTCAACGCCCCAATTATCAGAAAATAATGCACTAATTAATATTGTTTGGTTGTAACCTTTCTGCAAATCACCATTAACTGAAATAGAAGCATTTGGAGGAGTATTATCTTCTATTTGTAAGGGAAGAANAGTACTTACCATTGTTCCATCAGTTGAAATAACACTTAACTTTAGAGATGCATTATTTGGATTTGGCCACATATAATCAAGTATTGGGCCAAAAAAATCAGGAATATCGTCTTGATCAACATCCCATGAATATCCAGAATCTGAGATTTGATTGGACCTATTAGGAGTATCTAATGCAGAAAATGAAATTAATTCACCTACATCATAGGTTTGTTGAGGATTTAATGTAGATATAACAGGATTGATTACTGGATCAAGAGTTATNGTGATAGTAGTCTTTGCAATTGTTGTACCTGCTCCTCCTCCTCCTGGTCCTGCTCTATTATCAACGATTACATATAGATTAACGCCTTCATATGATTCTGGAACTAACCATTGCTTGTACATTTCACTTGAGACGAGAAGTAAGTCTGCTTCGATTATCCTAGAAGCCGCAGTGCCTCCATTGGAATAGAGATTTTTCTGTTCCTCTGTCATAATAAAAATATCAGGATTGCCTTCCATTGTTCTAGCGAATATATTTATTTTGGTTCCTGCATCTACTACAATTGGCCCTTCTGCGGTCGAGAAGCTGCTTGTTTCAACTCTAATAATAGAGTCAAAAAGAGTATATGGTTGCGTCGTTATTTCTTGCATATCGAATGAGACTTGGGCTTCTAATTCGCCCTGTGCTCCCATTCCATCATCTCCGGGATGNGCAAAATTATCTATTATCATATACCATCTTGTTTTCTCTCTATCATCAGGAACAGTCCAATGCCATTCGCCGTCTCCATTAAAATTTTCAAATACNGATTCTTGTTGCCAAATCATTTCATTTCTATATGATTGTTCATTTAGATAAACTTCTAAAGAATTGGCAGGGAAAAGAATGATATCTATTTCGTTATTGGAAGAAATTTCAAAATCAAAAATTTTACTTGGTTCTAATTCGCCTAAATCTATTCGTACGCAGCTTTGTTGTTCTAGTGTCCAATTATCAGGTAAGGATATTGCATTAACATTATTACAATTGGTTATTGCTTTAGATTCTGCATGAATGAATTGGGTAGAAAGTAATATTATTACAACAGCAAGTATACCTCCGGGCTGTCTCTTCATTGGCCAACCGTTTCGACATACCTTTTGAATCGTATCGCAATTACGTTCGTTGAGTATCATGTTCATACCATGAGTTTTCGTATTTTCTGAATAATTTTATTTCTCCATTGTTTGATACACGAAATATGTCGCCATCATTACAGGCAAAACTCCTATTATGATTAATTCTAGATTCTTTTTCAACTACTTCAAAATCGTTTATTCTTGGGCTAAAATGGACCATACCAAGAATTTGGGCATCAATGTCAGAGGCAGTTTTTCCTGCTTCTAAAGCTGTTGAATGACCATGTTCTCCAGCTTTCTTTGACAATTCATTAGTGAANGTTGCTTCATGGATTAATATATCCACAGGTTTCTCTAGTATTTCTTTTTTGAAAGAAGGGACGTTATATTTCGTATCTCCTGATATCAGAATACTTCTATCCGGTTTCTGAATACTTGAAATTAGCCAAGCAACTGAAATAACTGTATGTTTAGTTGGGATTGCAGTTAATTTCATTCCTTTAATTGGTTGAAGTGATGGAACATGAGGATTTTGTCCAATAATTGGGATAAGTATCCAATTTATTTTGAATATTTTTTTTGAAGAATTATTGATATGAGTTTGCCATTCTTTGAATAAAAAGGCAAAATCTGAAGGGTTTATATCGTAATTATCTGGAATTATGTCTCCATAATTTTTTTCAGCCCAATCAATTGCTTGAGCAGTAGAGGGNGCAATTATTGTCAATGGTTGTTGCCGACCATCTAATTGCATCGTTTTCAATAAGGGTAAAATTCCCCAGCAATGATCTAAATGTGAATGAGTTAGTAATATTACTTTTATTTTTGAAACCCGTGCTCTGATACCTATTGGATTATTTTTTAGGTCTAATTCGTGTCTGATTAGACGACTTTGGAATCCTTCTCCACAATCAATAATTAAATTGCCATCGGACGTAGAAAGATAGTTTCCTGAAACAGATCTGGTGCCGGTTGGACGTGACCCAGAAGTTCCCAATATATGTAAATCAAACATAGTAATCAAATTGAAATAGTAATATGAACATCATAAGTCGCGAGGTATTGGTGTTTTTGGAAACCATCTAAGTATGACAACATCCCCTATTGAACGTATCCAATGCCATGGAATTGAAACATGAACTCTGCCTTCTACTAGTTCACTAGGAGGATTAGCAATGAATATATGGCTGCATTTCCAACCATTGGTTTCCACAACGGCATCATTAACAGTTCCAATTACTCTACCATCAGGAAGAATCACAGGAAGTCCCCGTATTTCTGAGAGGTAGTGGTCAACCATCAACTAGACCGATGGGGTNTGAAACATCAATATGACGGATGATATAATCATTTTCCGCGATTTTTGTTAGCCTTTAAACTCGGGCGGAGTTTTTCTGCTCCCTTTCCTTTGTTGTGTAATCCTCGTCCTCTTTTACCAGCACTTGTCTTTCCGCGTTCAGCACGTCCTTTGTGGCTATTTCCAGAAGAAATCCAGTTATACTTTTTATCGGCTTTTATCACTGGGTGATGTGGATCCAACATTATTATTTCAAAAAATTTATTTTTTCCATCTTCTCCAACCCAATATGANTTTAAAACTTCAAGATTAGGATATCTTTTACTTGCCCTCTCTTCAGCAATTCTTTGAGTAGATTTTGCCATTGTTATCTTAGTAATACCTGACTTTGAAGGTTTACGCTTCATATGTATTTTACCTTTCCTAAGTCCTCCACGGCGTATTCTAGTTCGAACTAGAACTACTCCTTGTTTAGCTTTGTATCCAACTCTTCGAGCAGCATCTATTCTAGTTGGCTTATCGATTCTCTGAAAGACTGGTTCTCTCCTCCAAGAAGCCATTCTATCTATCCTATAGCGGCTTGGTATGTTTGCTTTAGGTTGCTTCCATACATTCCTAACATATTGATTTAGACTCATTTGTAGGCCTCCTAGCGACTCGCCGACTTTACACTCCTTTATGAGCCTACTTGCATTAGAAGAAGTCGTGGGAGCAGAGAGTAGGGCGGTTATTCTCGTTGAACATAAGGTTTTGAAAGAACATGAAGAAATAATAGAAAACAACTTGAATATTAGGATAAAAAAAATCAAAAAGAGAGGTTTTTATAAGCCAATAATAGCAGATAATCAGACTAATGTTATTTTAGATGGACACCATAAATGGAATGCAGCTAAACAGTTTGGACTCTCAAAAGTACCCACAATATTTGTTGATTACTTCAATGATTCAGGAGTCCAGGTAGATGTATGGCCAGAATGTGGTAAAGATTCCATAACAAAAGAAGAAGTGATAGAAATGGGTTTATCGAAAAATGTTTTTCCTCCAAAAACCAGCAAACATTCTTTTGATTTTGAAATACCCAGCCTATCAATTCCGCTAGAAAAACTACGTGATGGATAAAAGTGGGATATCATCGGTTAATAGATTCTAGTAATGAGCGATTCAAATGTAGTAAGGCTAGAGTTATAATAATGCGGTTATTCATCTGTTTTGGTTTTGGATAATGGACTTTCAACCATTCAATTTCTTTTTGGATATTTTGAGAACCTTCAGAGATTTTTGTCATATCGGTTTTCATAATATTATTGCGGATATTACCAACTACCGATACTAGCCCATTTGGGCCTTGAAAGCCATAGTATTGAGTATCCATCCATATAGAATCAATCAGAAATTAAAGACGTATCTATATTGTGTTGTGGTCCGAGCTCCCGGACTTGAACCGGGGACCCCCTGATGGCCATTTGGCCAACAACCTAAGTTGTTATTTCCAGTCTACAGTCAGGTGCTCTAGCCAACTGAGCTAAGCTCGGATATCTGAGACGAGGGCCCTTTGCTTTATCTTGCTTTCCAGTGTTATCTAGAAATTAAATAAAAAATAATATCTGATTAACTAATAAGTAAATTTAATCGGTTAAAAAAAATGAGTCACAAAAACGTCCTCTGACATATTGAATCTCCCTCAACTATTAAGAAGGGAAAGATAACTCTGATGAATTGTAAGGCAGCAATGCCGGGGATGCACGGGGAGAAATATGGTAGAGGC
>NHGE01000020.1 GCA_002172375.1 Euryarchaeota archaeon TMED129
CGTACCTCATCCGCAAAACTCTCCTGTAGAATATGCATTCATAGCAGGAGGATGTGTAGGTTCATTCGGTACTCAATTAGGCTGTAACTGGAGAGCTCCTGAAGTTGGCCTTTGGATGGATTTTGAAGACTTTGACGGAGATGGGCAACCGGATAGTGGGACAACTGGAAATGAAAATGGCGGAAGATCTTCTTACATTCATTATGCAGAACCGGTTGATGAAATGGTTGATGCTACTCATTTAGGCTATCCAGCAGGAAAAATGCATCTAACTCTTCTCTCTACTGAAGTTCTCGATACCACTGTTGGCACTGGAATGTCTTACTTATTAGATACTACAGATTATGAACTTTACAACGGAAATGTCAGATTTCTTCCAAAATTAATCCATGGATGGGAGATACCATTTGCTGAAGAACATCATATCCCTGGTGGAGAAGAATGGTTACTATTTAGCCCCCATAACGCGGATATTCAAATATTTTCTACAGGGCAACAAGGATATCCTGATAATAGTCATGGCGGCTCTTGGGATGGAAGAATATATCTCTCAAGCTATCATGCTGGCTTATGGGTAATAGATATTGAAAGTATGATGTTAGCCGGTTTGGGTGATGAGAATAAAACTGAAGTTCATGCAGAATCGACCATAGGGTATCATATTTCTCACGCAGAAGATGGAGAGCCATTAGATAGTTCATATTATGACTTCGGATGGACGCCATTTATTTGGGCTGCAGAATATCATGAAGGGTATACATATCTTTCATGTATTACAACCGGATTATATATTGTTCAGTTAGATATTGACAGACCATATATCAATTAGATTTAACATCAGTAGGCTTCCGTAAAGGGCTTACTGAGGTTACATCATGAGAGTCTTGAATAAATTACCACTAGCCATTATGGTTTCATTAATGTTCATTGCCCCATTATCTGGATGTTTATCATTTTCAGGAGATGACGATGAGAAATCAATGGAAGATACCTGGATAGATCCAGTAATTGAGATTGAGAATGAGTATCATTCACATAATGATTTATTNGCACATAGACTATCTACTCCAAATGTACAATTGATTGATTATCACAATCTTAATTGTGACGGTAATGTCAGTCCTCCACCTGAATTAGACAATATTGCTGGAAGGCCATGTGATGATGAATACAAAAATACCGGNCCGACTCCTGGAGATAATTCTGANNTTNCTATTGAAGGTAACTTCGAAGAAGATTGTGTAAAATATGCAGATAATACTGGTGGATGTTACGCGTATGTTTCCAGTTATAATCAATTTGAAATACTAGATATAAGTAAACCAAATGATATTGTATTGTTGTCTACTTATTATGCAGAAATTGGTAGAATGATTGATATTAAAGTAACTAAAGATAACAATTGGGTTCTGGTAAATCATGAATTGACNAACAGTGANCTAGATCCAATACCNAATGATGATGATGCCAANAGTGGNACTAATAGATTAGATGTGATATATGTTGGAGATAAAACAAGTCCAATAAAGGTTGCAGAATGGAATAATCCTCCAGCAGGTTTCCATAATCAGGATTTAGCAGTTTATTGTGATTGGGANGGAGCTGTATCTCCACAAGAAGACTGTAGTTTATTCCTATTTGGTGCTGATCCATATCCAGAGATGATNGAAGGNGGGTCAGGCACATATTACAAAGGAACTCAGGTTTTCTATGTTCCAAGAGGTTTTGAATCATGGCTTCCCAACCAAAATGAAGAACAATCAAATTCAAGTAGAGAAATAATTCGATGGGGGGGCTACACTCCAGAACCNTACACAACATGTGGAGGATCNATCTTCAATCATGATAATGTTTACTTTGTTCATCCAATTACTAAACAAAGATTANTGGCNGTATCATATTGGGGTGCNGGNCTAAGATTGGTTGATGTTTCAGAACCTCCAATAATAGCTGATCCAGAAGGAATATCTTGGCCCCCAGAGGTTGGNAGATGGATGGGTTGTCCTTCTGCTGATGAAGGATGGTATGGCCCAGAAGGAGGAGGTCATGCAAATATGTCTCCAGAAGAATGGCTTGATTCCAATCAAGGAAATGACAATATCCATTATGCAGTACCAAATGATTATCTGATATGTTCAGGAATCAGTACATATGATCCAGTTGAAGAATGGCCTGCGCATTGTGGAACAGGATTTGAAGATCCAACATATGGAATAAACTGGAGACATTACACATATATCGCACCAGAATATGGATCAAACGATAACCATACTGGATACATTTGGACTATCGACACCACTGATCCGGCACAACCTTTCTTAGTTTCAAAATGGAAATTGCCAGGAGAAGGCATGAAAGAAAATGGCAGCCATCCACAGCATTGGATTCCAGGAGGATATATCTTCAGCCCTCATAACGGAGATACAGGGCCTTCTGGACATGTTTACTATACTCACTATCATGCAGGTGCATGGATGACAGACCATGGAGAAATATGGGATGATTTAGTATGGGAAAATGGAGTTCCAGAGCCCAGTAGAGGTTTCCAGGCTATTGAGCAATTAGCAGAAACACGCACCGTAGGGTACTATTTACCTGCAGGACCTCCATGGATTGAAAATGCAACAGAAGTTTTGGGATATGATATGGCAGATTGTTGGGCATCATGTATGATACCTTTTGATTGGGGATTGCAATATGACCCACGAGGTTTTGTCTACATATCTGAAATGGTTTCAGGAATTTATGTTGTTCAATTTGATGAGGACTATGATCCTAGATATGATTATCCGCCATTATGGACAGAATTAATGGACGATGAGTGAGAAATATGACTCGCTTCAAGGCGCTTGCTGCTTCCTTGGTTATTATCATGGTAATGCCGACAGTGGTTGGACATGGGGCTAGTGATTACCAGTTCATAATGAGAAATCAAACATTACAACCATCAGAAGCTAAATTATTAGATAATACTACTATGATTTTCTTTAATGTGGCTGATGAAAATAGAACAATAAAAATGGATATTGACAAAGATGGAGTGGATGATGTAGAATGTGTTACAACACCATATAATGCAACATCTAATGCTGATGAATGTAGAATTTGGATAGAACCAGGAGTTTGGGAGGCTGGAAACTATGGAGTTAGAATAATGTCTAATGATAGTTTATGGTATGTTCTAAACTTGGTGGTTTCTCTCGATAATCATACCGAAACTTCAAATTTTGATTTAGCAGGGCCTAATTATTCACTTAATGAAAACCTTATTGATGGTTCTGAAGATGATAAAACAACTCCTGTAAAAATTTATCAATTAGCCCTTTTGGTAGTATTAATTGCTGGACTACTCCTAACAATTAAAAGAGATGAGATTAATGAATAAAAAGATAATTGGAATATTATTTTCATTATTAATGATACTGCCCGGCTGTATGGGCACTGAAGAAAAGGATATTTTTTATGGAGATGATATCAATCCACCAATACCTGCTCAAGACTTTAATCTAATTGATGGAAATGGAGAGTACTATCAACTCTCTCAACTAGAAGGAAAAGTGATAGTTATTGCATTTCTCTTTACAAGATGTCCAGATGTTTGCCCAATAGTGAGTGCTAATCTAGAATTTATTTCAGAACAATTAGGAGATGTTTATGGAAATGAAGTGGCAATTTTGACAATAACTGTCGATCCATGGACAGACAACAATTCTGTTATGAATGAATATGCTGAATCGAGAAGTTTGGACTGGCCTCATCTAACGGGAACTGTAGAAGAATTAGAGCCGGTTTGGAAGAATTTTGAAGTTGGACTTGAGACATATGATTCGGATGTCGATGGAGATGGAGTAGCAGATGGTTTTGATGTATGTCCAGATACTCCAGAAGGAGAAGAGGTAGANGGAGATGGTTGTGGACTAGATACACAACAATCCGAAGATTCTGATGTACAAGTTAAACATCATCCACTCCTTACTTACTGGGTNGATCATACAACAGGCACAATAATAGTTGATAAAAATATGAATCAGAGGGTTTGGTGGGAAGACACACTATGGAATCCAGATTTAGTTATGGAAGATATATTATATCTTGTCAATGAATAGGTGTTAAATTTGAATATTAAATTNAATTCNATTTTTATTACATTNGTTTTACTCTCTTCNGGATGTATCGGAGGGAGNGATAATTCAATCATANTAGGAACTGAATACAAAGATCCTCCTTTGGCTCCGGATTTTACATTAAAAAATCAAGATGGAGAATTAGTTAAATTTTCTGATTATGAAGGAAAGGTAATTGTTGTAGCTTTCATCTATACTACTTGNCCTGATGTTTGTTTGATAATATCTGCAAATCTGGATTATGTAGATGATAACTTAGGAGAATATTCAGAAGATGTCGTAATATTATCAGTTACAATCGATCCTGCAAGAGATACTGTCGAACATCTTGCAGAATGGACAGAAAGAATGGGTTATGAGTGGGATCATTTGACTCATGAAAGTGCATCTACGATAGAGNATGTTTGGAATACATGGAATGTAGTTGTAGATGATGATCACATTGCGAATAGTCTACCTCCTGAAGATGAGATGCTAAGATTTGGAGTACTGAATCCCGATAATACTTCATTCAAGATAGATANTAAATGTTGGAATTTACCAGATGATAAATGCTACACTGATTTTGAAGATTTTGCCAATTTTTCATTTGAAGAAGCAGAAGTATACTATAATATTGAAGAAGGTAGAATAGGAGATTGGGAAGTTAATGATACTTGGTCATGGGAATTATATAATTGGGATTTAGGAAATGAAAGTTGGGTAAAAATTAATTCACAGAACTTAAGTTCGNTGNNGATAACTAAGGATACACATCTAGCATGGGCAGCAAGTAATGCTAACATCAGTAATTTGCCTCCCGGAGTAGACTGTAATGGTTTTGGATGGGTCATGGGAACTGGATCTAGTGCCCATTGCATGTGTGATGAAGGATATGAAAGGCCCGATGGNGATTGGTTGAGTTGTACATTAATTGATAGCGAGTCTGAATCCAATACAACCGAAGAAGTTGATCCTCATGCAGAAACTCTTGGAGAATATGAAATTGGACATTCAACAAGCACATATATTATAGATAAAAATATGAATAAAAGAGTTTCATATTCAGGAATTCATTGGGATGTGGATGAATTTTTGAAAGATGTCATTACACTGACGAATGAGTAAATTATTAGTTTAACAGATTTAAATCAATGGCATCTTACGCAAGCGTTCTAAATCTGGCTGATACAATTGACGTATATCATCAAGATCCAATACTAACATAGCCAAGCGTTCTAGACCCATGCCCCATGCACAAACAGGCCATTCAGTACCCAATGGTTCTGTAACTTCAGGTCTAAAAATTCCTGCTCCACCTAGTTCCAACCATTCTCCTCTCCATAAGATATCAACTTCTACACTAGGCTCAGTATAGGGAAAATATGCAGGCCTTACTCTTACATCAGGATATCCCATTTTGGCATAAAATGTTTTTAGAGTTGAAATTAACATTGGTAAATTTGCGTCAGGTTCATGGATTATACCTTCTATTTGGTGAAACTCAGGAAGATGGGTGCGATCTATTGTTTCTTGCCTGAATACTCTTCCTACTCCAAATACTCGACTTGCTGTATCTGGATTATTGGCTATATGCTTGACNGTATTAACAGTAGTATGAGTCCTNANTAATGCTTTTTTTGATTCTTCTTTATCAAAACCTAATCCCCACCCTTTACTTCCTGTGTCATGGCCGTGTTCGTGAACATTCGACCATAAATCCAGATATTTCTTATCTATATCTATTTTTTCTGGATCTGATAAATAGAAAGTATCTTGCATTGTCCTTGCAGGATGTGACTGAGGAATATATAGGGCATCCATATTCCATCCAGCAGATTGTACATAATCGCCTTCAATTTCTGAAAACCCCATTTCTAAGAAAACTGCCCTAATTCTTTCTATTAGTGATTGCATAGGATGTGGTCGTCCTCCCGTTGGAGTTGGAGCAGGTGCATTTACATCGAATGGTTTGAATTTAGCACCTTTCCAGCTATCACTTTGTAACAGTTCAGGAGTAATTTCTCCAATTAGTTCCACTTCTTCGATATCTGATATTTGTACTGATTTTCCAGAATCTGTTAGAGCCCAATGTCTTGTCGTATTTTCCTCAATTTGGATTAAACCCTTTCGAGAGGAAAAATGCTTGACTAATTCATCATCCAGAGAAGATAAATCACAACCATCTTTAGATACTGCCATCAAAAATGAAGTTCTACTTTCTATTATTGAATTCACATTTGATTCATCTTCAGTGGTAAAAACTCCCTGATTAATGGAAACTCCGAGACCCTTGAGTATTCCAACTCCTGGTCCTGTTTCATGTCTTTCAAAATCTGAATCGAGTAAATTCTTCATAGTCCTGTTTTCTGGATCATTAGAAAGTAACCAATTCCAAAGCCTGCTTTCTAGTAATCCTTGTTCTAAGGACCTAAGTCCTTCAGGCCCTAAGGAAACTGTTGAATTCTTATCCTCAATAATTTCAACGAACCCTAGTTCATTGAGATGCCCTCCGGATCCTGCTACATGTACTTGATCTGTCCAACCAGTGCCCTTCAGTAAATCTTCTAGTTTCCACTTTACTGATGGTTTTGAAAGCATTAATCGGAGCATCTTACGTTCATTATTACCAATATTCATGATACTCCCCTTTACTTCCGAAGAGACCAATCCACTTGATGATTACCGATAAAAGGGGCAAAAAATCATTCTTCTTCCCAAAGAAGAATATTACAATTATTACATGAAAAAATAGATGGTTTACGTCCCTCAACCCAAACTATATTGCCACATTTACCACAAAGTATTGAAGTACGAATTGGTTCATTTAGTGTAGTATCTACCCTATACATTGCCCTACCTGCATCTGGAAGTAAAGAGGCATCAGGAGTCCATGATTCAATTTTCTCTGGAGAAATGGATTTTTGAGCGTCCATGCCCAAACCTATGATTAATAATAAAATTCCTCCTAATGATAAGGGGACTGCTACAGCAAATGAAAATGAAGTCCCTCCAGATGATACTATTATAGCACTACCAATAGCTATACAAATCCACGCTGAAATAACTATATTCAGCCGTTTATGATATTCACTACTCTTAGGGGACAACAAGATGACGAAGGAGGGTTAACGAATCAAATTGACCCTTGAAATTACGATTTGAAACTATAGGGTTCAAGTGCAAAAGACGGCCGCCCGGAATCACGCCTCAGTAGCTCAGCCCGGTAGAGCATCTGATTTGTAATCAGACGGTCGGGGGTTCGACTCCCTCCTGGGGCTCCATTGTAAGGTTGAAAGCATGGCCTTCGGCACGTAAGTTCATGGGCGCAGTACTCCTTGATGGGAAAGGACTCAGTCGTGAAATTGAAGATGACCTGAAAAATCGTGTTGGAAAGTTGAATAATGAAGGAATTGAGCCTCATTTAGCAGTTATTCTAGTAGGAGATGATCCGGCGAGTCATGTTTATGTAAGAAATAAAGAGAATGCATGTAAAAGAACTGGGATAAAAAGTACGAAGATTATTTTGCCCGCTTCCACTTCAGAAAAAGAAGTTTTAGATCTGATCGAGGAGATGAATGAAGATGATGATATTCATGGAATACTAGTTCAAAGTCCAACTCCTAAACAAATTAATGAATTGGAGATAACAAACAAAATTAATCCCGCAAAGGATGTGGATGGTTTTCATCCTCAGAATTTAGGAAAATTAGTTCAAGGCGATACAGATGGACTTTTGCCATGTACTCCTGCAGGAATAATGAAATTACTTATACATGCCAAAATAAAATTGGAGGGCAAGAAAGTTACTGTAATAGGAAGAAGTAGGATAGTTGGTATGCCGCTTTCTTTGATGTTGGCACAGAAAGGAGTAGATGCTACAGTCACAATCACTCATTCTAGAAGTAAAAATATAGACAAAATTTGTCAATCGTCTGATGTAATTATTGCAGCAGTTGGTAGGCCAGAATTTGTAAAAAAGGAATGGATAAGAAATTCTTCAGTAGTAGTAGATGTAGGTATTTCGAGAGTATTGGATAAATCTACTGGTAAGAATAAACTTGTAGGAGATGTTGAAGAAGCTGCCATGGAAGTTGCAAGTCATATGACTCCAGTACCCGGAGGAGTTGGCCCAATGACCATAGCTATGTTATTAACAAATACAGTAGTTTCTGCTACAAAAAATAGTACTTAAAAAATTCCTAGATCTAACTTTCCATCTTCTGTTGCATGTATACGAGGATCCCATAATGGAGTGAATGTTAGATTTACATGTACTGATTCTACTCCATTTGCTTTCAAAGCCGCGCGATGTACAGCAGCCATTAATTCAGGAGCAACTGGACAACCGGGGCTAGTGAGAGTCATGTCTATCTCGACATGATCACCTTCTATTGATATAGAATAAATCAAACCTAANTCCATCACAGAAATATTCATCTCTGGATCTTCAACTTCTGCTAAATAATTTTTAATTTCTGACTCTTCTACCATAAATATGCCTCATGAAAGTTTTATTGCCTCTTCTTGTACTCTTTTAAACATGTTAAGAAAGCCGTTTGCCCTACTTGGAGTAAGTGTTGATTGTATTCCCATTGCGTTGGCATATTCAGGAGATAATTCTGAAACATGGGCAGGAGAAAGTCCATTTACCGCTATTGCAGTGATTGCCATTAGACCTTGAACTATTTGAGCATCCGCTCCTCCTTTCATTACAAAATTACCAGACTGATCAAGGCTACATTCAACATGAGCGCGAGATTGGCAACCGAGAATTTGATTTGATTCATTCCATTCACTAGGAGGCAGTGGAGTGGGGTGTTTTTTGGCATAATCAAATAGTAATTCGTATCGGTCCATGGAATCAAAACAATCACTAAACTCTTCAATAATCGGAATTAGGCTATCTGGCCAATCATTTTCATCTGCCATTTCAATACTCCATTCATTAAAAAAATTANGAGAACCTCTCAACGATATAATTTAGATATTCAACAAACATTTTCGCCTCATCCATTGTATTATATACCCAAAAAGAAATTCTATTAGTTGAAGGAACATTTAATGCGTCCATTAATGGCTGTGCACAATGATGACCTGTTCTTACTGCAAAACCTCCTTCATCTAAAAATAATGCAAGATCGAGAGATTGGATGGAATCATGTAAAAATGATACTGCGCCGCTTCCCTCTCTGTCTTCAGGATTGCCATAAATCCTTATTCCAGGAATTTTTCTCATTTCACTTGCAGTCCATGAAGCTAGATTTTGTACATGCGAGTGGATATCTGACATCTCGAATTTATCGAGCCATTCAACCGCTGCACCCCAACCTATTGCCTCGGCTATTCGTGGAGTCCCTGTTTCGAACATAGCATGACCTTCTTGGAAGGTAGATCCTTCGGTAGTTACAGTCCTAATCATTGATCCGCCAGTCATGAAAGGTGCCATACTTTCCATGATATCTTTCTTTACTAATAAACAACCTATTCCTGTAGGGCCAGCCATCTTATGTGCCGAAATAGCCACAAAGTCAGCATCCATTTCGTCAAAGGAGATTTTTTCATGAGGTGCACCTTGAGCACAATCCAACAATACCTTTGCCCCCGAAGAGTGAGAAAGTTGAATTATTTTTTCAACAGGGTTTCTAACTCCCAATACATTACTAGTGTGTACTACACAAACAAGAGATGCACCTGAAACAGCAACAGAGAAAGCATCCATATCCAATGAAAAGGTTTCAGTATCAATTGGTACGTACCTTACTTCTATTCCGATTTCTTTCGAAAGTTGCTGCCATGGAACTATGTCTGCATGGTGCTCCATCTCAGTCAAGACAACGATATCATCTTTCGAAAGATTTTGCCTTGCCCATGAAAATGCAACCAAATTTATTGCTTCAGTAGCACCACTTGTGTAAATTAATTGTTCAGGGCTTGTGCCAAAGAAGCCAGCAATATTTTCTCTGGCTGACTCTAAAGCAGTAGTTGCTTCATCTGCCAAAGTGTGATTTGCACGGTGTGCATTAGAGTTGTATTGCTCATAATAATTTGACATAGCAGATATGACACATTTTGGTTTTTGGGACGTNGCAGCATTATCAAAATANACTAATTGTTTACCATTAGGTAACTTTCTTTCCAAAATAGGAAATTCNGACCTAATTTTCTCTATATCAAGTGCCATAGTACGCGACCTGTATGTGCCAAGACNGCGTACAATATCAAGTCGCGTATNAGAATAATGTAAAAAAAGGNGAAGGAGTTATTTGTAAAAACTCCTCTGNAGGNCNGTGACCGAGCATACTGGNCAGCAAACTGTTGAAAGTTTGGGNAGTAAAGATTTAAACAAGGATGGAGAAATAATTAATTTGGCAATAGTNGGCTCAAGTAGATTTTATGACTTCGAAATATTTGAAAGAATCACAGAAGATTGGATCGAAAAATTTGGGTATCCTGATCTAATTATTGTTGGAGGTGCTAGTGGCGTGGACTATATGGCTGAACGATGGGCTGATGCTAATATCATACCCATAGCAATATTTTCTGAAGAATGGACAGATTCTAAGAGAAGCCTAATAGATCGAGGAAGAGGAGAAGCACCAAATACTCTTACAGAAAAAATATTAAATGGTGCTACACATATATTGGCTATTCCTTCCAAAACTAGTAAATGGACGAGAGTAGTCATTGAACAGAGTACTGAAAGAAATATTCCAATAGAAATACATGAAGTTTAGAATGTACCTAGTTATACTGAATTGGCTATAATGGTGCTCGTGCCGGGATTTGAACCCGGGTCGCCGCCTCGAAAGGGCGGCATGATGGACCGAACTACACCACACGAGCGACGGCCTCGCGAGAAGTGCATGGCACATAATCGGTTCGATTGAAAGTACTATTCGGAACTATTGTTATCAGGTATAATAAGAGAGTTCCACCATGTATTTAGAGGGAAGAAAAGTGCAGTAGCCAATATTCCTCCAAACAACCAAAAGAAGGGATTATACATTAAACCTGAAAATTCTTCACCATAAAAACCTAAAACAATTCCTTCTAATCCGAACCTTATTCCTCTACCTAATAATCCTGCAAAAATGAATAATCGGATATTCATTTTTCCAGAACCTGCTGCCCATGCAAATGCTTTGTAAGGAATTGGAGAAATTGCAGCAATGAAAACTCCCATAGAACCATATTTTAAGAATAAGTTATCAATCCTAGAAATAGTATTAGGCTTTGCAAATTTCTCTAAAAATGGCCGTCCAGCATAAACTCCAATTGCATAGCCACCAAGAGAACCAAGGACACTGAAGATAGTTGCTGTAAGAACTATGGCAAAGATTTCTGTAATGGAGCCATTAGAATTCAATACCATTGGGATTACCAATAAATCTGGAGGCGCGGGTTGGAACATCGCCTCACTGGCTGAAACAACTGCCAAGCCGATAAGCCCCCAACTATCGGCCCATTCAATTGTGGTATCGATTATCTGACTCAGCACATTACTTCGTACTCAGTGCCACTAATATAATACATTACTAAAAATACATATTATTTTGTTATTAAACCGACCTATGATATGACATACAATGGTCCGCAGTACATGGTAGCAGGCGAAGTAGTTGATACTTCGGCTTTGATTTCATGGCCTTTGGAGATGTTATTTGGGAGTTTGGCAAGCCCTAGGCAGAGAAATGAGTTAACTGCCAACTATCCTGAGAGATTAGATATTATTGATGCAATTGATATAAATTGGACAAACCCAAATAAAGAAAATATAGAAAAAATAATGCATATTTCAAAAGAAACCGGAGACATTGCTGGATTATCTGAAACAGATATTGAAATTATTGCACTAGCAATGGAGTATGACTGTATATTAATTACTGATGATTATAGGATGCAAAATATAGCAGAATATTCAAAAATAAAATGGAGAAGTGTGAACACTGATGGAATTAAGGATATTTGGAAATGGGAAATTGTTTGTATAGGATGCAAAATTGTAAAGATTATGCCAGAAAGTACCACAAATCAGAAAAACAATCTGGGGCAATGTGTAGAATGTGGATCAAAATTGAAAGTAAGAAAGAAAAAATAATTATTCTTCTTGAGAATTAGCCTGCACAAATTCTTCGGAAATTCCTCCTCTTTCCATGTCTATTTCTGCTTTTGATGGATTAGAAACATCTCTAAGTCCTTGTTGAAATTCGCCTTTTGCCCTGCCAGCATTTCTAGCAAGTTCTGGAAGTCTTTTTGCACCAAAAAGAAAAATACCAACTGCAAATAAAATTACCAATTCTGTGCTCCCAAGTGCCATAATAACAGGCCGAGGAGAGGGTGATGGCCTTCAAATGCTTCGGAAGAACAATATTAGCCACCAGAAAAGGGAGGTAAAAAAGCTACTTCAGAAGAGTCGGCTATAATTTCACCATGATTCTGAATTATTTCTCCATTAATGGCTACTTTAACGCCATTATTTACAATATCCGATAATTGAAATCTATCTAATAATTGACTAATTGTAGTCCCCTTACTCAGTACCACTTCAATTTCTCTTTCCCCCATTGATTCGGCCAAGGAACCAAAAAATAATAATTTAATTTTAACCGCCTTGATGTCCGAACCCAGGTCATCCATGTCGAAGCGAAGCGAGTGTTGATGATGAAATCACCTATTGTTCATTAATGACCGTTTGTTCGAGTGAATCATGACAGTAGAAGCAGTAGTGTTTGATTGTGATGGAGTTCTGATAGATAATATATCATCATGGTGGGCGATACACGAGCATTTTGGCACAAGAAATGAAGAAATGTTAGAGAAATTTCTGAACAAAGAAATTACTGAGGAAGAGTTTGTAAATCATGATGTCGAAGAATGGAAGAAAGTACAACCTGAAATTCATAGAGATGATATAATGAGATGTTATTCAGGAGTAAAACTAATGCCCGGAGCTAGAGAAGTGATAAATGAATTACAATCTAGAGGAATTTTTGTTGCTATTGTATCATCTGGCGTGGATCTTTTAATTGGGACGATTGCAAACATGTTGAAAGTTGATGATTGGGCGGCCAATGGTTTTGAATGGGATGAAGATGGTTTTCTCATNAAAGGAGCACCAACTAAAGTGTACTCGCATGATAAGGGAATTATGGTTGAAAAATTAATTAGGATAAACGAATTGAATTCTGAAAATGTTATTTCTGTTGGNGATTCTAGTACTGATTTGTCAATGAAAGTTGACAAATCTAAATTTATAGGATTTAATCCTGCCAGAGAAAGGGCGGTTAAAGAATTTAAAAGAGCAGGAGTCCCCATAGTAGAAAATCGTAATTTACGAGATCTTTGGCCAATAATGTTTGATGGTGAAGAGCTAGGATAATCACACAAATGGGATTGATGCTGTAGCAAAGGTGTGCAAATTAACTACTGAAAGTATGCATGGCTTGGGTTGAAATCCTAACATCCTCTGAAAATCTGTTTGATCTTGCCATGTAGAACTGTGAAGTAATGTTACTCCTTTGTGATTTCCTACATAATGGCCATGAACATGTCCTGT
>NHGE01000021.1 GCA_002172375.1 Euryarchaeota archaeon TMED129
AAGGCCCACTGCTTATAACGGTGTGAACTGGGTTCAACTCCCAGCGGTCCTATCGGGGGTCTAGCAATCTGGTGAATGCAGCGAACTCATAATTCGCCTAAGGCGAGTTCGATCCTCGCGACCCCCACTTGACAGAAACCCTGTCAAACCCTTATAATACTAAGGTCAACAAGCAAGACAATGACACTGACTAGTAAGTTCAAGAAAGACATTCAAACCCTTCGTGGTGCTGTAAATGGTGATTTCTTCCTGGATGTGAAGAATCCGAAACTTCTCAAAAAGGTCCGTCGTTATTATGAGAACAATGGAGTCGTCTTTTCTGGCGATCCCCTCGATGATTATGATATTCTGATCGAGCAAGTTGCCGCCGACCTTGAATCAGTGGAGGTAGCGTGAAGGTTCTACTGGAACGTTTCCCGTATCGTTATGTTGAGTCTGGCACACTAGAAAATGGTATGCCAGACTATCGCATTCAGAAGGCACATGAATATACTAAGAGGTACAGTGACATGTATCTCCTTGATAATCAGATGCAACTTCTGACTGCGATTGATGACTTTGAATACACCAAATGGTTAGATCCTGCAGGTGTATCTTGTTATGTCAAAGACTCGGTAAGTCGTTTAAACTAGCCCTGGTCGGGATACCCCCTCAGTCACGGATGGACTATAACAGAACTGGTGGAGTCATTAGACCCTTCTAAAAACTAAATACTTTGAGAGTTAATTTTATAGTTCTATGTCAACCCAAGGAAGAGCAGCAAAGTCTGCAAGTGGTGCAGCAATGTCCAAGTATGATGTGGAAGTCGAAGCAAGACTGAAAGCATTGGAAGCAAAGGCAGCAGCACCTGCTCCAGCAGCAGGTGGAGACACTTCTGAGTTAGAAGCAAAACTTGATAAAGTTGTTGGTCTACTCAAATCCAAATTCCCTGCAGTTTTCAAAGACCTCTGATGGTTTCTTGCTTTACCTAAGAGCAAGTGGTGCGGATGGAGGTAACACTCCCGCCCTGTTTCTTGCTTCAGGTAAAAGAGTAAGTGGCGAGCCTGCAAAGACCTACAAAGACCCTTGACATCAAGGGTCTTTTTTTGTATGATATATAGAAAGAAACTTTTTTATTAATGTCTGAATATAGTAAGACAGCACTGGTGCTTGGTGCTGGTGGCTTTATTGGAAGTCATATGGTTAAACGACTACGTTCCGAAGGATACTGGGTGCGTGGTGTGGACCTTAAGTATCCAGAGTATTCTGAGACAGAAGCAAATGAGTTTGTGCAGGGTGATCTGCGTGACGTAGAGTTTGTTCGTCGAGTTATTCAATATAAAGGTGAACAGGGAAACTTCTTCAACTCTATTCCATATCGTTTGATCCGTCCTTTTGACGAGATCTATCAGTTTGCTGCTGACATGGGTGGTGCAGGTTTCGTTTTCAGTGGTGAGAATGATGCAGACATCATGCATAACTCGGTCACCATTAACTTGAATGTGCTTGAGGAAGTCCGTAAACTCAATGAGACCTTCAATGGTGATGTAAAGGAGTGGACAGAATGTAATCGTCCATCTTTGGAACAACCAACCAAGATCTTCTACTCTGGTTCTGCCTGCATGTATCCAGAGCATAATCAACTTGATCCTGATAATCCCGATTGCCGTGAACAATCAGCATACCCCGCCAACCCAGACTCAGAATACGGATGGGANAAACTCTTCTCTGAGCGGTTGTATTTCGCTTATAATAGGAATCATGGCATTCCTGTTAGGGTTGCTCGCTACCACAACATCTTCGGACCAGAAGGAACCTGGGATGGAGGAAGAGAAAAAGCACCAGCTGCAATCTGCCGCAAGGTCGCTTTCCTCCCAGCAGAGGGTGGTGCTATTGAGGTGTGGGGTGATGGAGAACAAACAAGATCCTTCCTGTTCATTGACGAATGTATTGAAGCAACCCGAAGATTGATGGACAGTGACTTTATGGGTCCTGTAAACATTGGATCTGAGGAGATGGTTACTATCAATCAACTGGTAGATACTGCTGCTAAGGTTGCTGATAAGGAAGTAAGGAAGATGCATAAATTGGATGCTCCTCTGGGTGTCCGTGGTCGTAACTCTAACAATGATCTCATCCGTGAGAACCTTGATTGGGATTATTCCCAGACCCTAGAAGAGGGTATCCGTATTACCTACAATTGGATTAAATCTCAGATTAAAAGTTCTGAACCATATGTTCCATTTCACCATTCAGTATGAGTAAATTAGGACCTTACGCTTCCTACGATAAGGAGACTGGATTCCATCCACATCCTCTCCATGACAATATAAACTATGTTGGCAGTTTCGAGAGACTAAATGTTGATGTCAAAGGAGTCATTCATGTTGGAATGTATGACTTTGTTGAGCACTATTGTTATACTAAACTAGTTGGAGACAAAGTGATTGGTGTTGAGGCAAATAAGTTTGTCTATGACACCATGTCAAAACCTATTGCTGATAGATGTGGATATCTTTCTTTCAATGAGTGTGTCTACAGTGAAGATGGTGTAGAAAAACAATTCTTTCTTGCTAACGATTGCTCAACTCTAAATCCTGTAGCATACTCAAACCATTTGTCTATGAAACTTAGAGATGGTAATTATGTTGATGTTACAACTAAGAAGTTGTCTACCTTGATTGAAGAGAATAATATTGATATGGATCAATATGACTTCTTGAATATTGATGCTGAGGGTGCTGAACTTGAAATCTTGAAAGGGTTTGAGGATAATCTTAAGTATATCAATATGATTTTCCTGGAAACATCTCTTGATGATAGAAACAAGACTGGTGCATCTCATGATATTATTGTAGAATGGTTGAAAGAGAGGAACTTTAGTCTTGCTGAGATGTCAGACTCTTATCAAGATGAAAGATGGGGTGATTCTATCTTCCTAAGAAATGATAGAGAACTAGAACCTTTCAATAAAGAGAAGTATTTGCTGAAATGAAAAANTTTAAACTGTTGAATGACACTTTCATTCATCTCACTAACGGAAACAAAGGATATACAACTCACGGTAAAGAGTCAAAGTATATCAAGTGGATTCATGAGGGTGAAGGTAAACAACAACTTACCTTCAACAANCTGACTCCCGATGATGAAACATTCTATGTCGATAGGTTCATCCCTGCAGGACTACAGGATAATGTGAGCAAGAAGAAGTATGCAATTCTTCTTGAATGCTGCTGGTTACTTGAACCTCTGTTTCAGGAGATCAAAAATAATCTTGATGCGTATGTAAATGCATATGAGAAGATCTTTACTTGGAATGAAGAACTGTGTGAACTGCATGAGAAGTTCTGCTGGATTCCTGGTAATGGATCTTGGATCCGTGAACCACAGATCTATCCTAAGAACAAACTAGTTTCTATTATTGCATCTAACAAGTCTCACCTTCCTGGTCACCAGCAGAGGATGCATATGCTGGAACAACTGAAGGACTATGCTCCTCTGTTTGGACGTGGATTTAATGAGGTAGAATATAAGGAAGANGCACTAGCAGANTACATGTTCTCAGTTGCCATTGAGAATGCTAATGATTGGTTNACAGAAAANATCCTTGATTGTTTCTTGACTGGAACTGTTCCTATCTACTATGGCACTCCCAGCATTACCAAATGGTTCAACCCAGATGGTATTATTTTCCTTGAGGATGGGTTTGACATTGAAGAACTAGACGAAGACCTTTACAAGTCCATGGAACCTGCAATCAAAGATAACTTTGAACGTGCAATGAAGATGGAAATGTTGGAAGATTTTATTTGGGAGACGTATTTTGGAATTCGGTAAGATCTGTCTTATACATCATTGGGCTGGTATTGGAGATATCTTTTATCTTCAGTCAGTTGCAAAGAANTACATCTCTATGGGGTATCAAGTCATTTGGCCTCTTAGAGATGATATTTTATGGTTGGGTGACTACATCAAAGGTATTACTTTCTGCTCTAGGGAGGACAACTTTCCTGGTAAGGAATACTACGGACAGGATTCAGTCATCATTACTCCTAACTTCGTGTATCTTGGCATCATGAGACCTCACCTATGGGGTATTGGTGACGATAAAATCATGTCTTCTAAGTATAGTATCCTTAATATGGATCATACAGATTGGAAGAGTGGGTTTACTTTTGACAGGAAGTTTGATAAGGAGGATGATCTGTACTATAATGTCCTTGGTCTCAAGGATGATTCTGAGTTCGTGTTCATCAACAATCTCTACAATGAAAATAGAAATTGTGAAATGATGCGTCCAGAAAACTATGACTTACCTGTCGTAGAACTTCAATACATTGATGGATTTACACTGCTTGATTGGTGTAAAGTCTTTGAGAAAGCAAAGAGTGTGTTTACAATCAACACTTCTTTGAATTATATTATTGATACTCTGGACACCTCTTATGAGAGATACGTAGTTGTCGCACATAATGAGCAGAATGAGAAAGAGATTGATTACCTTTTCAGCACACCACATGAAATGATATGCAAGTAGTAGACTATAAAGGAGATACCTACCCACACTTCCAAACGATTGGTAACGCATCACAGTTTGCTATTCCATTTGCTAAGTATGTTTGTAATGGAAGTGGATATGACATTGGGTGTATGAAGCAAGAGTGGGCATTTCCTGGTGCTACTCCAATTGATCTTGACTTTGATGATCCATGGCACGCTGATAATCTACCACCAGTTCTAGTGGATTATATCTTCTCCAGTCATTGCCTTGAGCATGTGCCAGATTGGGTTGAAACTATGAACTATTGGTATGAATGTATCAAACCTGGTGGTACATTGTTCCTTTATCTTCCTGATTACAGTCAGAAGTATTGGAGACCATGGAATAACAGGAGACACAAGCACTGTTTGAAACCAGAGTTCATTCATGATTACATGGTTGATAAGGGATATAAGAATGTCTTTGTGTCTGGTGTTGATTTGAATAATGCATTTATGGTTATGGGGGAGAAATGAAAAAGATTGCTGTATCCACCTGGGTTACTGATGACTATGTTGATTACATTGGTCTAGATGAACTTAGAAACTCATTCAAATACTTTCATCCAGACGTAGATTTCTTTGTGTTTGACACAAAAGCAACTAAGGAGGCAATGGAAAAGGATCCTTGGTTGAATAATGTCTGGATGATGCCACCTAGTTGTCTTCCTTTTGTGGAAGATTATGATATGGTTGTCCACATTGACGGTGATTGTGTTGTCACTGGACCTATGACTGAACTCTTTGANAGTGANGANGANNTTATNGGAGTNNGNAACAACAACTCNTTNGANAAAGCANNTNCTCATGACTNNGGNATNACNATTANNCANCTACCNCCNTTTGGAAATGGANANNANATCCCANTTCAANNATTNATTAATGCTGGTNTNATTGCNTCNAANAATAANCAGTTCTGGNANGANTGGCANGAACTGAATAGAGANGCAAAGAGNATTAAAGANGAAGTAAATCCATATGCTCATGGTATTGGTGATGAGCAAGATACTTTGAATCAAATCTTTCACTCAGGAAAATACTCCACAAAGATCATTGATGCCATGGGAACAAATGTTTCTTATGGTATCTCTAATCATTGGGGTAAAAATGACAATCACTGGGAAAGTTGGTCAGAGATCTATGTAAAAGATGATGCACTGTATCTGGATGATCCTAAAACAGGAGTTCCAATGTGCCTCAAGGTTATGCACCAAGCAGGAGGTGCTGCCGCAGCAAAACTAAATAGAGAGCACGGTGGTCTTCGTGAGTGGATGAAGACCGTGATTGCTGAAGAACCCTTACAATACATTAATAAAGTAACGTCATGACAAATCTTCTTAAGTTTTCTGATATTGCAGGAAACGTGATTGATCTTTCATCATCAGAGAACTATAAAAATCACGCATTCGCAGAACATTCGTGTGTAGTTCATATTCTAAAGCAGTTCAATACTGACTTCTACTGGTTCTTGAAGGACCAGGAAGATCTTAATATGATTGACCTGGGGGCAAATATTGGATTGTTCTCAATCTTTGCTGCACCTGTGTGTGAGAAAGTATTTTCTGTAGAGCCAACCCCATCACACTTTGCTTTGATGGAAGAACTGGTTGATCTTGCAGGAGTTAAGAATATTGAAATGCTCAACCTTGCAGTTGGTCTGGAGGATGGAGAAGCAGAGTTCAATATTCATGAACGCAACTCTACGATGAACTCATTCATCTCTCACAGAACTGATCCTCATAGTGGTAAGACCGTTAAGGTAAAGACCCAAACACTGAACAGCATNATTGATTCTCTTGATGTTGATAGGATTGGATTTGTTAAGATGGACATTGAAGGATTTGAGAACGAAGTTGTCTTTGAAGAGTCCTTTGAGGAAGCACTTACCAAGATTGATGGTCTTTACGTTGAGGTGCATGATTTTGAAGAACGTGGTATGATGGCAGAGAACTTCAACAAGATCTCTGATCATCTGAAAGGATTTGGAAAGACTGTTGAAAAACTCCAAGCAGATTGTATGTTGGTTTATTGATGAAGAAACTTTATCGTAGACTCCTTGATATTTGTTATGAGAACCAACTTCACCATCTAGGGAGTTATTTCTCATGCCTTCATATCATTGATGAAATTTATAGAAATAAGAATGAGGATGATATCTTCATCCTCTCTAATGGACATGCTGTTGTAGCATTGTATGTTGTTCTTGAAAAGTATTATGGACTTGATGCTCAAGAACTTCTTGATAAGTATGGTGAGCACCCTAAACGGAATGAGTTAGATCATATTCATTGTTCTACAGGAAGTTTGGGTATGGGTATCTGCGTAGCAGTAGGTCGTGCAGTTGGTAATCCTAATCGTCATGTTCATGTGATGATCTCTGACGGTGAGAGCAATGAGGGATCTGTGTGGGAAGCACTTAGATATATCAATGATAGTGGTCTCAAGAACATCACTGTTCATGTGAATGCTAATGGGTGGGCTGCATATGATCCTGTCAACATCATGCTACTAGAGCAACGTATGAGAGCATTCTGTCCTGGTAAACTACAGTTCCATAGGACTACAGTCAACTACTTTGGACTTGATAACAGTCTTCATGCACACTACACTAACTTCACTGAAGAACAGTACAAGGAGGCAATTGCATCGTTATGAGACGTAGATTTCAAGAACTCCTGACTGAGGAGATGAGAAAGAATGAGGACATTATTCTCTTGGTTGG
Organism: Euryarchaeota archaeon TMED129; assembly: GCA_002172375.1. Taxonomy (GTDB): domain Archaea; phylum Thermoplasmatota; class Poseidoniia; order Poseidoniales; family Thalassarchaeaceae; genus MGIIb-O3. The sequence continues at coordinate 7,241 of NHGE01000021.1, forward strand.
TGATGTTGGATATAGAGTATTTGATCATTTGAGAGAGGACTATCCTGATCGTGTGATCAATCCTGGTGCTGCAGAGCAGTTGATGATTGGTATGGGTGCAGGTCTTGCTATGGAAGGTAAGATCCCCGTATGCTACTCCATTACTCCCTTTGTTTTGTATCGTCCNTTTGAATTCATCCGCAACTATTTGCACCATGAACAGATCCCTGTTAAACTAGTGGGTAGTGGTCGTGATGACGATTACGGACCTTGTGGGTTCTCTCACTATGCTTGTGAGGATACTAAGGTTCTGGAAGCACTTCCTGGCATTGAGGTGTTCAGACCTGAAACCAAGGAAGAAGTTGATATTGAAAAGTTTTTGTACTCTGGTAAACCCTCTTATATTAATCTCCGCCGATGAAAATTTTATTCACAGGAAACCGTGGTAATCTAGGAAAAGAACTTATTCCTCTGCTAGAGGAAGAACATTCAGTTCAGTGTTATGATATTGATTACTCAAATTTTGATAACGTAAATTCTTTCTTCCGTCATCGGGAGATTGATTTTATTATTCATGCTGCTATTCGTGGTGGTCGTCGTGTTCGTGCAGATATTGCTGACGACTTCTACAATAACATGATCATGTTTGAGAATCTGGCAGCACAAAATATTCCGATGATCAACATCTGTAGTGGTGCATCGTATGGTCGTCAAGATGATATCTTCAAGGTTGATGAAAGAAACTTTGGTGAGAGAATTCCTACTGATTACTATGGTCTTTCAAAGTATCTAATTACTCATCGTTGTCGTCAATTAAAACATGTCTATAACTTGAGGTTCTTCAATGTCTTTGGTGCATGTGCTCCAAAGGACATGTTTACTACAGCAAACATTATTAACTACATCAACAAACGTGAGATCGTAGTATTTAAAGATAAGTTCATGGACTTCTTTGGTGTCAGTGATGCTTTCAAAGTCATTGACCTCTACCTTAAAAGTGGTAAAGATCGTCTTAGTCTTCCCAAAGAGTTGAATCTTGTTTATCCTGAAGTGACTTTGCTTTCAGAGGTTGCTGGTATGATCAACAATCTTTCTGATTATGATGTCCCTGTAGATGTTCTTGAACCAGGTACTGACAGAGCATACTGTNGTAGTGGTCACGAACTTTCTAAGTTGGGACTTGAACTAGATGGTCTGCAAAAATCTCTTGAGTATGTTTATGAAAATCTTCGTCAACGGAACGTTTGATATTCTACACCGTGGTCATCTTGAACTCCTGAACTATGCAAAAAGTTTGGGAGACTTTTTATTAGTTGGAATTGACACGGATGATAGAGTGAGAGAAAAGAAAGGTCCTACCAGACCAATACATAGTCAGGAAGAAAGAAAGTTTTTTCTTGAGAACTTAAAGGCAGTAGACGCTGTTGATATCTTTTCGTGTGACGAAGAGTTAGAAAATATGATTAAATCATACAAACCTGATATAATGATCGTAGGATCGGACTGGAAAGACAAGTCCGTGATTGGATCTTATTACTCTGCTGAACTTAGATTCTTTGATAGAATAGGTGATTATGCCACAACAAAAACAATTCAAAGTATTATTGATCGGGGATAGTTGCTCTGATGAATATGTCTATGGAATCTGCGAAAGATTAAATCCAGAAGCACCAGTTCCTATCCTTAAGGAGACTAAAGTAAAAACTCAAAAAGGGATGGCATGGAACGTGAGAGAAAATCTCATGTCATTTGGAATTGAAGTTTATATTCTTACCCAAGAAGAAAGAATTATCAAACGTAGATTTATTGATCAGAGATACAATCAGCAACTTCTTAGAGTTGATATTGAGGATGAAGTCAAACCTCTTGAGTATGATCTACCCAAAGAACATTTTGATGCTCTTGTCATATCAGACTATGACAAGGGTTTTCTAACAACTAAAAGAATTTTTGAATTGGTTGAATGGTTTGACGGACCTGTATTCATCGACAGTAAGAAGACAACTCTGCCAGTTGATCATGCATATATTAAAATCAATGATGATGAGTATTCTAAGTTAGATAAAGAATTTAAAGACTCACCTAACTTGATTGTTACTAAGGGAGCACAGGGCGTTGATTATCAAGGTAAGAACTATCCAGCAGTCGGGGTAAGTGTCTTTGATGTATGTGGTGCAGGGGACACTTTCCTATCTGCTTTGGTTTACTTTTATCTTTTGTATGGTAAAATAGAGACAGCAATACCTTATGCAAACAAAGCAGCAGCAATTGCTGTGACGCACTTTGGAACTTATGTATTATCTGAGAGGGATGTAAATGAGATACGTGATTGATATTGATGGAACCATCTGCACTCCAGGTCCTACGGATGAGATGAGATATGAACAGGCGATGCCAATTCAGGATAGAATTGATAAAATAAATAAACTATATGACGATGGTCATACCATCGTATATCTTACTGCCAGAGGAATGGGTCGGTATAAGAATAATGCAGACCTGGCAAAACAAGAATTCTACGAATTTACAGAAATACAATTAAGTTTGTGGGGATGTAAGTATCATCAATTATTCCTTGGTAAACCTTCAGCAGACTACTACATAGATGATAAAGGAATCCACTCTGATGACTTCTTCGGAAATTAAACATGTCCCTAAAGGTTGGGGATATGAAAAATGGATTGTTAATACTGAAGAGTATTGTGGTAAACTTCTTTTCTTTAATGAAGGGAAGAGGTGCTCTTGGCACTATCACAAACTAAAAGATGAAACGTTTTATCTACAATCTGGTAGAATACTTTTGTACTATGGTGATAGTGACGACCTGGCAGAAGCAAATGATATTGTTCTAGAACCAGGAGACAAGTTTCATATCCATCGTGGACTGAGGCATCAGATGATTGCTGTTGAACCATCTGAACTTTTTGAGTTTTCTACAGAGCATTTTGATGAAGATAGTATTAGAGTAAAGAAAGGAGATTAATATGAAAGTTGTCATCCCTATGTCTGGTATGAGCCGCAGGTTCATGGATGCTGGTTATACTGTACCAAAATATTTGTTAGAAATAGATGGTAAGACTGTAATTGAACATATCATTGATCTTTATCCTAAGGACACTGAGTTTGTTTGTATTCTGAATAGAAAGCATCATGATGAAACAGGCGTTGCAGGTCTCTTACTTCATAAACTTCCTGAGGGATCTTCAATCAAAGTTATTGATCCCCACAAGTTAGGTCCAGTTCATAGTGTTCTCCAAGCATTGAATGATATTGATGATGAGGAGCAGGTCATTGTCAATTACTGCGACTTCTCAATGAAGTGGGACTATGATGACTTTGTTTCTCATGTGACTGACACTGATTGTGATGGGTCTGTAATCTCCTACACTGGATTC
>NHGE01000022.1 GCA_002172375.1 Euryarchaeota archaeon TMED129
CTATATCACCTCAAATGATCATTAAACCAATATTTTTTTCTCTCGACAATGAAATTCTTAAACCGGCTTTAATTATTAATGATAATCCTAATAATCTATTTTCAGATAAAATATATTTTTCAGGTAATGCTTGGTCATATGATGGTTTTTTACCCAATCTCTATTGGAACGCTGTTAAAACCAACTCTCAAGCTTCATCATGCAAATTAGATTCTTCTGTTATTTTAACAAATTCTATCGAAACCCAACCCTATTCCATAAGTCAATTTTCATTTGAAAACGAATTGGATATCTCCAATTTTGATGATGGATTTTACTCATTATATTTGTGGGCTAATACTTTTCACAATTCTAATTCATTAAATTCTGAATTTTTTTGTATATTCATACAAGTTGATAATAACGAGCCAATATCAACAATCCAATCTCAAGATAATTTAGAATTATTAGAAGGTTTTTCACCAATTTTATTTGATGGCAGTGTATCTTCAGATCCCTTTTTCGGTCGTTCGAAATTAAATTTTGTTTGGGTTTTAAGTCAATTTATGCCNAATNTAAATGATAATAAGTTCCACTTAGAGGTAATCAATGTCTCTTCAGGTGACGATCAAAGAACGTTCTTAATTGANAGTCTCAACGCTGGTAATTATTCATTAATTCTTACTGTTACTGATGAATGTGGCCTTAGTAATTCTTCTTCAATAGATTTTTCCATAACTAATATGGCGCCTATAGCNAAATTNTCTGTTGANGATATNGAGATATTNGATGGNNANTCATTAATTTTACTNCCCAATCAAGAAATAGATTTAGATGCATCAGAATCATCGGATACTGAAAATGATATTTTATCATTAGGTTGTNTATGGAAAGTCAATAATGTGCCTTTTTATGAAGGATGTAAAAGGACTTTCTCTTGGCCCGATTCTATTAGTGAAGATGAATTTATTCTATCATTAGAAGTTACTGATAATGATAATTTAATTTCACAGATATCTATAAACATTAAATCTGAATCTTCTAGAGAAGGGGCTTATTTTTCACTCACTCTTTTATTATTCTCAATAATTTTTATTTCCTATGCATTTTATAAAAGATATAATGTCATGGATGAGAAAATCCCTAAATGGTAATTTTTGTATATATTTTTTATGAATACACCTATTAATGGGAGTATATCAGATATGTTTGTGGTTGATGTATCAATGTTGCCATTTAGCATAGACGAATATCTTTCTCGTCAAGAAAAATTTCATTCACAACTTCCTAATAATAGCATTGTAATCATTCCCAGTAGTCCCTTTGCTAAGAGATCAAATGATACAAATTTTCCTTACAGGGCTAATTCTTACATGTTATATTTGTGTGGATGGCAGTATCCTGATGCAATTTTTGTTAGTAATAATAGTTCTGGATCATGGAATACTTCTATTTTTGTTCAGCCAAATGATAACTTAGCTGAGATATGGGAAGGACGCAGAATAGGTGTTGACAATGCTATGAAAAATTGGCCTGTAGAAAATGCTTACTCAATAGAAAATAGTATTGAAAAAATAAAAGAAATATTACTTAAATCAAAAAACGTATTTATCATTCAAGGATTGAATGATAAATTAGATGATATTGTTAATGTTTCCTTAACTAAAAAATCAAGAAAAAGGAACGTGGAAGGTAAAGGTCCAGTTACAATTGGAGATCCATCATATATCATCGATGAGATGAGATTAATTAAATCAGAAAAAGAAATAGAAATAATGCAACGGGCATCAGATATAGCATCTCAGGCGCATGTTAATGCTATGTCAAAATCTAAATTAGGAGATGGAGAATGGAATATACAGGCAATAATAGAAGAGCATTTTATTTCAAATAAAAGTAGATGTAGTTATGGATCAATAGTTGGAAGCGGTTCCAATGCAACAATTCTACATTATAATTCCAATGATTCACTAATAAATGATGGTGATTTAGTATTAATTGATGCAGGCTGCGAAGTAGAAGGCTATGCTTCTGACATAACTCGAACATGGCCTATAAATGGTATTTTCTCTGAAGCACAACGTGAGATTTATGAATTGGTTTTGGAAGCAGAGTTAGCAGGAATTAATGCGTGTAAAGTTGGAGAGCCCTGGAAATCACCTCATCATGCTGCTTCTAAAGTATTAGCAAAAGGTTTGATAGAACTTGGAATTATTAATTGTAGTTTGGATGATGCTTTAGGAGATAATTTCGATGGCCGATTTAGAGATTTCTTTATGCATGGCACTAGTCATTCATTAGGGCTCGATGTACATGACGTTGGNNTAATTTCTCCTAATGATGAAGTTCATGGAAGAAAATTAGAGGAAGGNATGATTCTAACTGTTGAACCGGGTTTATATTTTGCTGAATGGCGTACTGATATTGAAGTTCCTTCTAAATATGCTGGAATAGGAGTTAGAATAGAAGATGATGTCCTTATTACGAAAGATGGGCCNGTAGTATTGACATCTTCTTGCCCCAAATCAGTGGATGAAATAGAAAAGATAATTCAGGGNAGGTAATTCTATGGAAAGATGGCAGAGAATACTACAAAAACAAACTTCTAATAATCCTCAAAGACTTTCTGTCGAAGAAGCAACAATAATCTATAATGAAGCTGATATCAATGATTTAATGGATGCCGCTTTATTTCGTAGAAGGAAACAAGTACCAGGAAATAAAATAACATATCTTGTCGATAGGAATATTAATTACACGAATATTTGCACAATAAATTGCCAATTTTGTTCTTTTTATAGGCCACCAGGNCATTCTGAGACTTATACACAAACATTTGATCAAATTAGTGCTCGAATTTCCGAANTAGAAAAAATCGGAGGCTCTCGAATTTTAATGCAAGGNGGTGTAAATCCTGATCTAGATTTGGAATGGTATCTCGATTTAATAAAATTAATTAGAATTAAACACCCTACTATAGCTTTAGATTGTTTTTCTCCTATTGAAATAGAAGGAATAGCAGATGTATGTGGCTTAGATACATTAGAAGTACTTGAGAAAATGAAAAATGTAGGCTTACATGGACTACCTGGGGGTGGTGCTGAAATGTTAGTCGATGACGTCAGACTCGATATTTCTCCAAAGAAAGGTGGTTCAGAAAATTGGTTAAGGATTATGGAAGAGGCGCAATCATTAGGTTTAGTTACCTCAGCAACCAATGTCATAGGTTTTGGTGAAAATAATAGTCATAGAGTTTTACATATGGATAAAATTCGCCAATCTCAAGATAAAGCTATTCAAAATGGATATAATGGTTTTACTTCATTCATTTCTTGGCCCGTTCAGTTAGAAAATAATGTTTTTGGCAAAAGAAACAAAGGAAATAATAAGATTCAGTTGGAAGTAAGGCCTCAAGAATATCTAAGACATGTTGCTGTATCTAGACTATTTTTTGATAATATAGATCATATTCAAGCATCTTGGCCTACCATGGGACTTGGAATAGCTCAAATGGCCTTTTTTGCTGGAGCTGATGATGCTGGTTCTACGATGATGGAAGAGAATGTAGTTTCTGCCTCAGGCACCGATAAAACTAATGCGAATGAAATAGAATTGCAGAGAATAATATCGCGTGCCGGCTTCGTCCCTCAAAAACGTGATTCGGAATATATTCTTCTCCCAACTGAAATTAATTTAAAAGATAAAATTTCAGCATTAATTCCAATACAGAATTAGTAATCTGCCATTTCTATCCTTCCACTTCTGACTGGTAATTCTGGCAAAATAATACTCTTTTTATCAGATTTCATAATTACTGGCCTTACCCACTTCATCTTTGTACCATCTTTCTTTATTGCATCAATAATCAATTCCCAGTGAATCGTAATCANTGATGAATAAATTGAACTAGGCCAATTATCTTTNGGTCCAAAGAGTTTTACTTCTTCTTGATTTGAATTTAGACNAACCCATGGTCCAAAATCNAAAACTCTCAATGANTCTANCATCAATATTCTTCTATGTGGAACTACCATAGGAGTTGCNTCTCCAACACCTGTTCCCATTTCATCTCCAGTACTAATTCTTTTTTCTGGTGGTTTTGTCGACATCCCTGGTGCAGGTTGNCNNCCTTCTCCTCTNCCAAGGGCNTGTAATATTTTTTCTCTTTCCGGTATCGCAACTCCTACTTGTAACCTAGCTCTTTTCAATTCAATGCCAATTGGATTATTTATAATATTAATATTGATACTATTCTCATTTTTCTCAATTTCTATTTCCGGGGGTTTTAATGGATTTTTTACAAATTCATTCTGCCTAGATATATCTCTCATATTAGCAATCATTCTAATTAATAATGGCAATAAAAAAATAGGGAATGAAAATAATAGTAACTTGGGATAATCTAATGGACCAAAACGATATGAGCCAGCAAATGAGTTAGAAATAATTCCTAATTCTAATAATCCTGGTTCAGTTGCATGAACTAATATTGATAATATGAGGATAATTACAGTTGGAGTAATAATTTTTCTTGAAGTTAAATGTAATGGATCGGGACTAATATACCATCCATTTCTAGTTTTCATTAGAAATGGCAACACCTCTTTCTTCACTTCACATTCTATTTTTGGTATCCTTTTTTCATTATTTTTATATTCACTCCATTCAATATACCATGAATCTTCTTTGCCTATTTTAAACTCATTATCTAAATCACATTCTGTTTCAACAATTACTTCAACCAAAGGAACTTTATCCGCATTCATATGTGAATATTCGAAAGGAGGATATCTTATTTTCTGGATATACTGTTTCATTTTTTTTATCCCCACAAAATTGCCATAGCCGCTTTTTTTGCATACTTTCTAAATTCTGGAACATCTTTTAACATCTTAATTCCTAATGGGATTGGATTTTCTATATCTCCTAGTTCATTAATTAATTGTATTACTTCAGGCCTAGACCAAATATCGAAAATTGTATTCAACTCTTCTTCACTAACTTCAGTTAAGAAAGCATCTCTTAATGCTCTTTTTCTTCTCTGATCCCTTTTCATTTCATTAAGACTGAGTGATATCTGTGCCATTTTTCTTTTTGATAAATCATTATCTTTAATTGCTTTGCTAAGTAGTGGAACTAAAATATCTACTTGTTTAAATCCCGGTCCAATACCTCCTCCGGTAGTCGGTTTACAAATTCCAGCAGCATCGCCAAATAAGGCAATTCTTTCCATCATTGTTTTTTTCAATATCCCACTTGGAACAGGGCCACAGAATCTTCCTACTTCTTTACATTCTACAAATCTTTCTTTCCAGGGAGAGTCATTCATCAATTGTTCCAAGAAATCCTCACATGATTTATTTCCTAGTAATTTTGGTTTACTCCAAACTCCAATTCTTGTTGTTTCTCCAGAAGGTATTGCCCAAGAGAAAAATCCTGGAGAAATATTATTTCCTGTGAATAGTTCTAAACGACCCTCTTCTGACTTATATCCAGTAACCTCTATTTGTAAACCAATCATCATTTCTTTAGGCCTTCCCATTTTGAAATTTCTTCTTACCCATGAGTGTGCACCATCTGCGCCACACAATAATTTCGTTCTTACTTTACGTTTATTTCCACGATAATTTATTATCATTTCAACATGATCTTTCTTTATTTCTGCTGATAAAGGGCTACTAGAAAGCCATAAATCTGTGCCACTCTCAACAGACTGTATTACAACTTTTTCATCGAATAATTTACGGCATACTGACCAAGTCCTAGTTATGTCTGGATTTCCTATTTCTATTGAATTTCCTGAAGGGCTATGTAGTCTAGCACCCCAAATTCTTGTAAGTGCAGTTTCTTCTAGATTTACTTTGCTCATTGCACCAGGATTTACCAATCCTGCACATTGAAAAGGCCTACCTATTTCAGCGTGTTCTTCCACTAATAGTACAGAGTTATCGTGTTCTGATAGTTTTCTTGACAAATAACCTCCAATCGGTCCTGCACCAATAACTACAACATCGTAATCGTATGCCATATTTTCACCTATTTCTTCTTCATTTTCTTCAACTTACCAATTAATTCACTAGCATCTTTAAAATTAATCTCCTCTATTGTTGTGGTCTTTACTATAGCCATAGCATCTTCTATTTCAATTTCTAGATATTTAGATATATTTCTTATTGCTTTTATTTGATTTTCTGTGGCAGGATTATTGCCCCTTATATCAAATAATTTCCCTATCAATACACTCGCAGAACCATCTCTCCCACCAGTTAAATTTTCTAAGTCTTCAATGTCATTTTCTTTCAAAAACTCATCTAAGTCTAAGTCCAATTGTTCACATTTATTAATAATCATGTCGATTTGTTTTTTACTTGCTTTTCTTGGCCCAGATAGATTTATTGCATCATCTATTATCGGTTTAATTTCTTCCCTAGTTAATGATTTAATATCTCTTCCTCCCAGTATTTTCGCTTGTTCCTTTTCACCCATATTTCTTAAAAGATCTTTTAGGAGTTTAATTTGTTTACTAGAAGGGTTATTGCGAGAATTCGTATCAGCTTTATTATGTATTTCATAAAAATCGAATACAAAATCATGCCATATCATGGCTGAATCAACATCACTGTTTGCTATATTATCAAGTTTTAATTCCATCATAGATGTAAATTCTGTACTAAAAATCTTATAGAGAATTTCATCAGATTGATTATTGTAGAGTGGTACTACTTCTAACCATAATCTTCTACCATTTTCAGTAGGTATTAGTGCACCATTAATATTTTCCACATATTTTTTTTCTTGTAATTTCTGAACCATTGAAACATAAGTCGAGGGTCGTCCAATACCTGCTTTTTTCATTTCTTGTACTATTGAACTTTCTGAAAAACGTCTCGGAGGCTTAGTTTCTTCACTTACAAGTTCCGGATTTTCTGAATCTAATTCGATTTTCCATATTGCGCCAACTTTCAACTCACTTTCAGGAGGTTTTATTGAAACATTTCTAATAAATTCTTGAAAAACTTCTTCCCAACCTGCGTGGATTCTCCATGAAGCATTACCTGCAATATCCTTATGGAAATTTTCTGTTCTTGCTCTAATAGTTCTATTTTCACGAATTGAATCAGACATTTGGCTTCCTGCGAATCGTGACCATATAAGCCTGTATAGCTTCTTTAAATCTTCATTTTTTTCATTAATTTCGCTTATACTAGGCCTTGTAGGTCTAATTGCTTCATGGGCATCTTGGATATTTACTGATTGTTTTTTTACATCAGGACCTACTACGCCTTGCCCAATAAATTCATTGCCAAATTCTTTCAATATGTATGCTTTTATTTCATCTCTGGAATCTTTATTTGTTCTAGTTGAATCAGTTCGAATGTAAGTTATATGTCCTTTTTCATATAATTCACTTGCAATACTACTAGTTTTAGCCAAAGACCAGCCTAAATATGAATTAGATGACTGTAGCATTGTATCTGTAGTAAATGGAGGCTTTGCCTTTCTATTTTTTTTACTATTTTTTATCGAAAGTAACTTTATTTCCTTATTTTTCCTTAATGCCTCTATCGATTCTTCAGCTAAAGTTTTGTCAAACGTTCTTTCTGGATAATGTTTAGGTTTTTTTCCAGAATCATCAATCCAAGCATCATCTTCTCCCTTTTCATGAAACCGAATATTGAATTTTATCCCTTCTGAATGGAAATTGACACTATGGTATTTCTGTGGGATATGTTTTTCCCTTTCTATTTCCTTTTCCACAATAAAACCCAATGTTGGTGTTTGAACACGTCCCATTGAGTTTATTCCAGATCTACGACTAACATTTGCACATTCCCAACCTATTAAACGATCCATAAACATCCTAACTTTGGCTGCATCGACCATTCTGTAATTTATCTCTCCATCTTGCTCTAAAGATTTCAATACAGAATTTTCTGTAATTTCATTAAAAATTACTCTTTTTTGTTTCTCAAAACCCGCTTTGGCAAAAACTTCACTCAATCTCCATGCAATAAATTCACCTTCTCTGTCAGGGTCTGTCGCAATAAAAACCTCTACAACATCTTTTGATTTTGCATTTTGAATGATTTTCTTAATCTTATCTCTCTTAGATTTATCAGAAGTCCAAGGGGCTTCAGGGAGTTTATCTGGTGAAGATTTCCACATCGCATCGTTTTTTCCCTTTTCTCCCTTTTTCGCTGGCAGCCTATCTATATGGCCTCCACAAGCATCAACCATCCATCCTTTGCCAAGATATTTTTTTACAGTCTTAGCCTTTGCTCCGGATTCCATAATCATTAATTTCAAATTACTTCCCCATCCGTAAGTATGACACTCACTAATGATACTCGAGTAATATTCTATGTATAAATGTGAGTAAATAAATATTGACCTCAAAATGCTACTAGACTAATTTCTTTCTTTTCGAAACTCAATTCTATTTTCTTCTTCATCCCATTCATCATCTTTTCCAGGGCCTCCACATCCCATACAACCAGGATACCCTGCCTCTACTAAATGTAACACTCTTCTCTCAAAATCTTCCCAAAATTTTTTTGTACTACTAGGGATCCATATACAATCAATTTCTTTTGGTTCCTTTTTACTAATTACTCCAATCATTTTCTCATCGTTGAATATCATTATTTGATTTTTTATCCCTTCAACATCTTTTTTAACATCAATTATTATTGATGGTGCCGAGTCTGAAATAGAATTACTTAATTTCTGTATATCAATTTTAGTTCTCTTATCAAAAGAAAACTTTAATTTCTCAGACTTTAAAGCTCTTCTAGAAATTTCCCAGAGAGATAAATCATAAGTAGATAAGGCCATTATACTCTTATGAAGCACAACTATTGAAGAATATTGCCTTCTCGGGTCATCAATGGGCTTACCTTACAGGACTCTTATATTTCCATTATTAAAGGGAATAAGTTCTGAAAAATCTCATAACATTAGTATTAATATTCTATCTAAATTTGGTCAAAATAGTATCGGAAAAAGAATTCTCCATTCTACTTATGCATCTCCTGAAGAGCCAATAGAGGTTTTTGATACTTTATTCAAACATCCTTTAGGTTTAGCAGCCGGATTTGATAAAGGTGCCGATGCATTATCTTCATGGTCCTCTTTGGGTTTTTCATGGGGGGAATATGGAGGGATAACTAGATTTCCTCAAGAAGGAAATCCAAAACCAAGAATGTTCAGGGCCAATAAGGAAAATGCATTAGTAAACAGAATGGGACTTAATAATCCTGGAGCAATGGCAATAAAGGATAAATTATTAATTCGTAAATCCTCAAATAATTGGCCAAATATTCCTGTAGCTGCTAATATAGGACGTTCTAGTAAAGTTTCTAATGAGAATTCTCCTGGCGATTATTCTGAAACCTTGAAAATATTATGGGATTATGCAGATTTTTTTGTATTAAACGTTTCATCACCTAATACTCCAAACTTAAGAGAATTACAGGGACAGACCTATCTAGATTCTATCCTTCAGGAATGTAATAAGATTAGAAAAATAGATAATGAAAAGAAAATTTTACTGAAACTTTCTCCAGATAGGACAAATGATCAGATATTGGATACTTTAGATGTTGCAATTAGGAACAATATAGATGGTTTTGTAGCAACAAATACTACAGTAAAAAAACCAAACCCGGTAAACACACAATCCAGAAGAGTATTTTCTGAAGAAGGTGGATTATCTGGCCGCCCCCTTCATAATAGATCAAAAGAAGTAATAGAATTAATATTTAATCATACGGAAGGTAAAATCCCCATAGTTGGCGTAGGGGGAATCGAATCCTCTGATACTGCATGGTCATCAATAATTTCTGGTGCATCTTTATTACAATTATATTCCTCATTAGTTTTTCAAGGACCATCGGTTGTTTCTTCTATAGTAAAGGGAATAAAAGAGAAACGTATTGAAAAAGGCTTTAGTAATATTTCTGAAGCAGTAGGTTACAAGCATAAATAATAAATAATTTAGAGTTGTAAAAAATGATAGCTAGTAAAAAAACAAAATTATTGATTATTTCATTAGCCATGGTTTCTCTACTTTTACTTATGTTGATTTCTGTCGATCCTGAAGTCCAATATTCGGTCGATGAAGTTATGGAAAATCCAAACGATCATGAAAATAAAGATTTATTCGTCCGGGGAGATGTACTAAACAATAGCCTTATTTCAGAGAAAAAATCTTTTATTTTATCAGGAATTAATTATGAAATAATAGTGGATTACTCTGCAGCCTCTCTGCCAGAAGGATTTCAGGAAGGATTGCCTGTTGCAATTAAAGGAAAATTGGTAAAAATAGACAATTATTGGAGTTTACAAGCATCTGAGATTATTACCGGTTGTCCATCCAAATATGAAACAGTAGATAACTAATTAAATGGATTAATTGATAGGTGATGGTATCATGCCTAGTATGGGCTAGGGGGAGCGTTGACGTGTTCTATTTTCCACAAATCGTCGATAATGGTGGCCTGAAGTTCGAGGGCGGCGTAGACGAGCCTCTGGTGTCTCATCAGTTGACGTCGACGCTTCGCCCCCAAGAGATCCAGGTTGATTGGACATGCTTCCGGAGGGAAGTATTTACTTTCTCATACCCGGGAACCAGGTCAGGCGCGGAAGCGAGCAACCCGACTGGGGATTCTGGATGCCTTGGGATAGCGGGGCTGAGGAGATTGATGTCTCAACATCTTTGGCAACGTACGTCCACCGAGAACATGCCCACTACAAATTATCTGTGTCATTAATTCCACTAATTCTACATATTTCATTGAAATATTTTTCTGGCACGGGTTGCACAGATAGTCTACTACCTTTCATCAGTAAAGGCATTCCTTCCAAGGCTGGATTATTTCTCAATTCAGGTAGATCAATATTTTCAATTTTTTTTACAGGTTTTATGTCAACCATAAACCATCTAGGGCTCTCTGGTGTTGATTTTGGGTCAAAATATTTAGATTCCATATCCCAAGAAGTAAAATCTGGATATGATTCTCTAATGATTCTTGCAATACCTGCTATGTGAGGTGGTTTACAATTAGAATGATAAAATAATACTAAATCTCCTTTTTTCATTTCATCTCTCATTATATTTCTGGCTTGATAATTTCTTACGCCATCCCAGTGTGTTTTCCCATCTTCAACTAGTTTTTCCCAAGGATATACATCAAGTTCGCTTTTCATAAGCCAATATTTTGTCATATTTTCTCACCTTTTAATCAATGTTCTAATTACCACGCTTCTTCAGTACTTCCTAGGATTAATGAAGCATCTAAAGCATCTATCTCGTCTCTAGCAACAGCCCTCCTAAGGCCGGCATTCTTTACCATACTTTGTACTCCTCCTGTCAATCCCCAATTTGTTTTTACCATTATAGCATAGATTGCGGGCAATAGGAGTAAAGCAGAAAGAGCAGCTACAATAAGAAGTACAATAATTACGGCTACGAAAGGTTTTATTGCCGGAATAGGAATAAAAAATGCACAAGACATTCCCATGGCAGTAACAGTCGTTGCTTCTGCCAAACTCATTCCAGTACTGGCACATGCCGTTTTAATTGCATCCAATGTTCCTCCTAATTCCTTTACTCTATTTGCTATATGTATAGAAAAATCTACTCCTACGCCTACTAGAATTGATCCTATCATAACAGTAACTAGATTCAATGGTACTCCATTTGAATCCATGACAATCCATTGCATTCCAACAGTAAAACCAACAGGAACCGTTGTCAATAATGCATATCTCAAGTCCCTAAAAACTAATGCCAAAGTAAGAATAGTAAATGCCAAGGCGAAGAATAATGATCTCCACTGCGAGCCTACTATCAACTCATTTATTTCTATTGATATCGGTGCTACTCCAATAAGATTTGAAGCATCAATAGAATTTTCATTTTTACCTGCAGCATCTGTTTTTAGATTTAATTGTGTTACTGCTATGGCTGTAGTTTTACTATCCATAAATGGCATATCAACATAAATTAAGTTTCTAGAAAAATCAGAAGATATGAATAACTCTCTCATTTCAGTAGTTAGACTNTTGTAAAAAACATATANTAAGAAATTTTGAATTTGTCTTCCACCATCNTCCTCTTGAGCATCTAATGTNTCTAATGCAGCCCANAATGATGCATTACCTGNNGCTTCTCTATCAAATATTATCTCTGCAACTTCTTGAATGGGTTCTGGTAATGGAACAGGAGAATTATCTAAAATATCTAGTACTGGAGATCCAGATACGTTTACTCCNACAGCTATTGCTTTCATTAAGAAAACTATTGAGACTGCAGTAGTATTGGATATTCTATCACATTCTGTTTCAAGATTCTCAATCCCTTCTAGATTACCATAGGGGTGTTCAGCAGTAAATGAAAATGAGGGTTCAGCTCCAATAGGGGCCTTAACTAGTATAAATCCAGGTTGCCCTGACTCAAACTCATCAGAATAAACCTTCATCTTTTGAACAGCTCCTACTTCTTCAGGTGCCATATCTAAGAGATCAATATTCTCTTCTATGTTTTGCCTAGAAACTCCAGCTGAAATCAACATTAGTAATAAAAAAATACTCAGACTAGCCTTTGTCCAATTTACAGGCACATTCACTGTAGAAACAAATACCTTCGGAGGAGGGTGGGAAGGTTTTTTGAGATCCAGTAATAATGTTAAGTTAGGTACCATCAACATAGTCATTATGTATACTATTACTATTCCTCCTGCCAAAGAATAACCTACAGTTTGAATTGGCCTCATAGGTGTAAAAACTAGTGAAATAAAGCCTATTATGGTGGTAGTTGCAGAAAGAAAAACTGCTTTACCAGTTGAATTTAATGCTTCTTCAATTTTTTCTTCTGGAGTTCCTTTTGCCTCTGCATATCTATTCGTAATGTGCAATCCGTAAGATACACCTAATGCCAGAACTATGGGCCCTACAATGATCACTGTCATTGTAACTTCATAATCTGAAAATCCTATTATTCCTAGTGTTACCCAAACAGAACATAATGTTGGTAAACCAGTTATGATGACAGTTTTAATTCCTTGGACCCACCTTGGTCTTCCTGTTTGCAATAAATCACAATGAAATAGGAATAAACCGCCAGCTACTGCTACTACTCCTATGGGAAAAACTGTCCAAAATAGTTTGAAAGATTCTTCGGTAATGGCATTAGTTAAAGGTACTGGACCTGTTAATGTCATACTAAGATTTTTTTCTTCCCAGTTATTTTCAATTGACAATTCATTTATTTTAATTTGGGTTTTCTCAATAATATCTGGTATTGAAACATCATTAATACCATCATCGTCAGTATCTAAATCATCCGAAATTCCAATTATTATTACTGCTCTATTCCAATGTTTAGCAGAGATATTTACTAAATTACCAGCAGCATCATAAGTCCCAACATCTCTTACCAGTTTATCTAATGCATTTTGAGGCATTTCTTCCAATATTCTATCTACTCTATCTTGTTCTTCTGGAATTGCATAATTTCCAATTATATCGGATTGCTCATCTATAGTTTCGTTTATGCTATCTGAAAATTCTTCATTCCCAGTTGCATCTGCAACACCATTAAAAAAAGCTTTAACTACTCTTCCTGCACTTGAATTAACTTCTTTTATGACTGTTGATATCGATAGAACATAAACAATAGAATCTTCATCTCCTCCGTCATTTCTAATATTGTTGACGCTTTTTTCAATCAAATCAATTTCTTTCAAAATTCTAGTATCAGTTACATTGTAATCTTCCGATTCAACATAAACTACCATAATATTTGTAGTCCAATTTTCTCCTACTTCTTGAAGTAGATTTTTCGAACTTAAAGGATCTGTTGATTCTGGTAAGTAAACTTCCATTTCTCCATTTACATTTAATGCTCCTTCCTCACTGCACCAAGATGGCCGATATTCATCTCTGCAATCGTTTACTCCAGAATGAACAGTAAAAAAACCTGTTATCAGTAGACAAATTATGACTGTTAAAGCAGGAAACATTGTCAACGCCTTATTTGGCGTTAAACCCCTAAATTTTCTTTTCATACTGTTTGAAAAATTTCTGAACTTATCATTATTTGAATCAGTGCCATCGCTTCCAACAACCATGTCACTCAATGGTACGTGTATGAACTAAGAACTTCAACCTCTCGTATGTTCCATTCAAAAAAGCACTATATTTTCAATGAATGATTGGTAACGGTCAAGAGTAACATAGTTCGCCACAGTAAATATAGGAGGGCATATTATGGGTACTCCAAAAATTTCTGAAAAGAGATGGTCTATAGATTTAGAAAAGAAAATACAACAAGATCACTATCGAGATGTTGGAAATTCATATAAATTCAACCCTAAAAGTTCTAAAGAGATATTTGTAATAGATACGCCACCTCCTTACCCTAGCGGCACTTGGCACATAGGAGCAGTAGCACAATATAGCATGATTGACGTTATCGCCAGAAGTCAGCGTTTACTTGGCAAAGAAGTATTTTTCCCATGGGGTGTAGATAGAAATGGAATAAATATAGAATTTACAGTAGAAAAAAAGATGGGCCGTAAGATGCGTACATTTGATAGGGATAATTTTTTGAAACTCTGTAAAGAAACAATAGAGGAATATACTCAAGAAATGAAACATACCGCAAAAAGAGTTGGCTTATCTTGTGATTTTGATAAAGAATATCACACAGACTCCTCAGAATACAGAAAAGTTACTCAATCAATATTTGTTGATTTGTTTAAAAAAGGAGAGATAATAGAAGACCTTCGTCCAAATATTTATGATCCGATTGAAGGAACTACGATAGCCGATGCCGAAGTACAGCGAGTTTCAAGGAAAACAAAATTATGCGATATTAAGTGGATTACNGAAGATAATGAAGAGATAATTATTACAACTACTAGGCCAGAGATGATTTGTGCTTGTGGCGTAGTTGTCGTTCATCCAGANGATTCAAGATATAGAAACTTGATTGGTAAAAATATCTTTTTACCAATTGATGTGAAGGACAGGGATAAATCTGTTAAAATTCTTTCACACCCATCTGTAAAAATGAATTTTGGTAGCGGCGTTCTGATGGTATGCTCTTTNGGAGATCAAAATGATGTTTCTATATTCAGAGAATTAGANTTAAAGCCATTTCAAGCTATTAATCTTGAAGGAAAAATGACATCTATTGGAGGNCCTCTTGCTGGNCTTTCTGTGTCAGAGGCNCGCGATAAAGCAATTGAGATATTATCNAATAANAATTCTATCNCCGAAATACATGATCATATACAAGAGATACCAGTAAGTGAAAGAGGNAATAATCCAGTCGAGATAATATTACTCAAAGAGTGGTATGTGAAACAAACTCATGTTCAAGATAGATTAAGGGATTTATCTAAAAAAAGTCGAATTATACCAGAACGTAATAGGCAATTTCTCCATGATTGGATGGATGGAATATCAATTGATTGGCCCATTAGTAGAAGACGTTGGTATCATACAGAAATACCAATTTGGTATTCAGAAGATGAGACTAAGATTATTGTCCCTCCATCAGGTATTTATGTCCAACCTTGGAAAGATAATCCCCCAGAAGGTTCTGAGGTTTTAGACAGAGAAACTAGGGAATTTATCCAATTTTATGATTCAGAATCATCGATTATTGGAGAAATCAAAGGAGAAAACAAAGTTTTTGATACTTGGATGGATTCTTCTAATTCGAATTTGTTTGTCTCTGGTTATTTGAATGATGACGATTTATTTGAAAAATCATTTCCGACAGCATTAAGGCCTCAAGGTAAAGAAATTGTAAGGACTTGGCTTTACTATACAATGCTAAAAAGTGCATTATTACTTGATAAGCCAGCTTTTAACAATATTTGGATAGATGGTTTAGGAATGGATCCGTGGGGGAGAAAAATGTCAAAATCAATCGGCAACGGTATCGATGCAAATTCAGTACTAGAATGTGGATATGGAGGAAGAACTGGTTCGTGGAAAATTAAAGGACCTAACGGTAAGCAAGTACATTTGCAGGCTAAGAAAATAGGGAGCGAATGCTTTCGTCTCTGGAAGGCTTGTG
>NHGE01000023.1 GCA_002172375.1 Euryarchaeota archaeon TMED129
TATACTTCTGACGAGGATGCATAAGCGATTCTTGTTGGTTTGTGCTCGCAGGCCTCAATGGCCTTCAGTAAGTTTATTGTAGACATAACATTAGTGTCCAAAACTTCAAACGGCCTGTCGTAGAAATATTCGGTCCCATTTATAGCTCCATAATGGAGAATGACATCAGGTTTAAATTGCTGAATAGAAGCACTTA
Organism: Euryarchaeota archaeon TMED129; assembly: GCA_002172375.1. Lineage (GTDB taxonomy): Archaea > Thermoplasmatota > Poseidoniia > Poseidoniales > Thalassarchaeaceae > MGIIb-O3. The sequence continues at coordinate 197 of NHGE01000023.1, forward strand.
GTACAGATATTTCACCACATAGATTTATTTGTTCGAAAGTAAAATTCTCAGATTCTGGTAAATGCTTAATTTGGCCACGAAAAAGGTTATCGATCCCATGAACAATCCAACCTTTTGCTAGTGCACCGTCACTCAGATGAGAACCCAAAAAACCTGCGACACCAGTGATGTATACTCTCATTTTAATCAACTTCCGAGACCTATTCTTTCGATACCGGATGTATTTCGGTAAGAATTCCATAAATCAATTATGAGGCCTTTTCCTACAAACTCTGGACCATAATCTTTCCAAATCGAATGTCTTACCGCCATAATAACGGTATCATATTTATTTTTATTTAGCATCATAACCAAGTCAGTTCCAGAATTTATGATATTATTGGCTAAATTTGGCCATAATTGTGTATATGCATTACTACCTAGTTTAGGGTCACAGACAGAAACCTGATGGCCGGCGTCCAATAAAGACTTGATTAGAGGTTCACTAAAGGCCATTCTGAAATCATCAATATCCTCTTTGAAAGAGAGCCCTGCAACTAATACACGGCTACCTTTAACTCGATTGACGGTCCATGGTACCAAAGCTTGTGAAGATCGTAGAGCGGTTAGCCAGACTGATGGTAATTCTCTTTTTGGCTCAACATTTTGGAAAGCATATTCGAAAATTAGCGGATCTTTGCCAAGGCAATATCCACTAACAGGACCTGGTAGAGCAATAGAATTACGATCATAATCTTGATTTGCAGAATTAATGATTTCTGTTATATCGACACCATGTGCACTAGCGGCAACTGCAGCATCATTGGAAAAAGCGAATCTAGTATGGCGCCAAGCGTTGTCGATTAATTTGACAAATTCTGCGGAATCAGAATTACTCATTTCTACCAAGCCACCACCAATTTGAGAGAATAATTCTTTTGCCTCCGATAATGCTTCGGGATTGACCGGCCCAATTATTTTCGGCAAACTTCTTTCTTCGCTGATAGCCATTCCTTCCACTAATCGCTCAGGAATGAAAGCAAGGTTTAGGTCTTTACCAACTACAAGGTTTGTTGATTTTTCAATATATTTTGCGACTAAAGATGTAGTCCCAATAGGTAAAGTAGTACGAAGAATCAAGGTTCTTCCCTTGAGGCTATCTCTTGCCATCAGATCATCGATTATTGTGTGAAGAATACTAATATCAGCAGGTTTTGGGTATGGTAAGACATGGACGCCGATTGTGACCACGATCCAACGGACATCCTCAAAGTCTGATTTATTTGCTTCATCCCAAGTCATAGGTAGGAAATTATTTCCTGAATATTTTTGAATTAATTCACCAAGACCAGGTTCTTCGAAGGGAGACATCATTTCTCTTAAAGAAGAGATGGAGGCTTCTGAAGAATCAACTCCTCTTACTACGAAACCGCTATCAGCAGCGACTAACGCCACTGGTAAGCCAATCCTACCTAATCCAATTACAAGAACCTCTCCACCCATGCCGTCTACTCTGAAGATTTGCATTTGAACGTTATTGCACCGCGATGATTGAGTAAGATTTCTTAATAATGCCAATTAATGTTGTCAATTAGCCGAATTGCTTATTTTCAAGTCTGTTCTCAACTTATCATGAGAAGAGTGTTGGTTGCCAGAGGAGGAGAAGTTTCTTCTTTCTCTGGACTCGGAGGAAGCCACGAAAGGTTTGTCAAACTACTTGCTGCTGGAGATATTTTGGATTATTCATTAGTAGCAACATTACAGTATCCGATTGCAAATAATCCTCTGACAAGGGCATACCGACGATGGATTTCACATCCTAAAAAGGTAGCAAAACTTGCAGTGAAGGATAAAGTAGACATTCTCCACATAACCGATCAAGAGCAAGCTCACTTAATCCCTAAGAATTGCCCAATACCAGTTGTTGTTTATGTTCATGATATGTTTCATATTTTTCCAACAATTATTGATTCTGGCAAAGAAATAGTAGAAGTAGGAGATCACAAACCTTCCATTTTACGTCGATTCGATTTAAATAAATTAAGAAAAGGACTATCTCGCGCCAATCTTTTCATTTGTAATAGTCCAAGCACTGCAGAAATAATTGGACGCGTGTACCCAGATACGCCTGCTATTTCAGTACCTTATTGCATTGATTTGGAACTCTATAATCCTCATAAAAATTTACGGCCAAAACCAAATTGGATCTCGGATGATAAAATGAATCTCCTAATTGTCGGCAGTGAAGAGCCACGTAAACGTCTTGATTTTGCAATCGAAGCGATAGCAATGCTTCCTGAAGATATACGCTCAAAAATAGTAATACATAAAGTAGGAGCGGAATCATCTTCTGCTTCTCGTAAAGAATTAGAAGACTTGGCAATTCATTGCCAAGTCGAATTAAATTGGTTAGGTCGAATGGAGCAAGAAGAGCTCTATGCTGCTTACCAACATACAAATGGATTGTTATTCCCTTCTTGTGCTGAAGGTTTTGGATTACCAGCAGTTGAAGCATTAGCAGCAGGATCATGGGCATTTATCGCAGATTTCCCTGCCCACAATATGCATCTCCCAGAAGAAAGTTGTTTACCTAAATATAATCAACAGGCATGGGCTGATGCTGTAGAGAAGAAATTTCATGAACCTCGGCAAATTAACGAAGAATCTTTGGAACTATCTCAGAGGTATTCCAACAAGTCGTTTACGAACAATATTGCAAAATCATGGAATTCCCTCTTTGAAAATTAATCATTTTAGCATCACAAGTATGCTCTGAATCTTGTCTGAAGTACTCATAATTTTCCCCTCCCTTTAGTTTGGCCAGTACTCGGCCAAAACCTGTATCACACATGAAACCAACTAGTTGATAAAAAGGGAGTATTTGGAAAGTTTATGGATTCAAAACCATTGACAAGTATTTTTGTTTTATTTACTTTAGTTTCCTCTGGATGCTTGGGAGTTATCGAAGATATAAATGATGATATTAGTGACATAATAACTCAAATAGATGGAGAATACCCTCAGATAACCTTATCAGAACGAATTTATGGCCCTCCAGAGTTAGTAAATTATGATGAATGTAGTATTTTATTGGATGATTTAAAAAAATCAGTAAATGATGAAATGATGGTGCAATTAGATCAGCAATCTTACTACCATTGGTCTCCCAACCCTAGAGGTCTTTGGATGTTTGATGATGCAGTACTTGCTGAAGGAGACGGGATGGCTGAAACATCTGAAAGTACAACAACTGATTCATCTTCAAGTAATCGTGAGGGAGAATATTCTAGCACAAATAATCAAGAGTCAGGAGTCGATGAGGCAGATTTCATAAAAACTGATGGTCATTATATCTATATGTTGAATGGGAATAAATTTTTGATTATGGGAGTTCCAGAATTTGGTGAAATTAACCTAACATCTAGTTTGTCTATGTTAGGTAGCCCAATGCAAATGATGCTTGAAGGCGATCGTGTAGTAATTGTATCCGGAGTTAATTACTGGAATCTAGAATCAAATCATCCATTGTTAGAATTAATGGCGCATGAAGAAAGTTATTCATACCTCGGTTCAGATGGTGTGTATGAAACTTATACTTACACGAGATACGAAAGCCTAGTAATGTATTCTGTTATTGATATCAGTGATAAGAATAATCCCGTTATTGAAGAAGAGTTGTTTATTGAAGGAAATTATCATACGGCAAGATTGGTAGATGGAACAGTTCGCTCAGTAACTCATTTATACACATATTTTGATGGCATTAGGACATGGGTTGATCTTCCTGACTATTATTATGAGATCTTTGACTCTCAACAAAGAATGGATTTATGGAATCTATCATTAAGTGATACAATTGCCAAGAATCAAAGAGTGATTGATTCATTAACACTTGAAGACTTTGTGCCTCAAATGTATACATTGAATTCTGATTCGACGTATTCTAAAATTTCAACATATTCTGACGATTGTAGCGAATTTTCCGCTAGCCAGAATTCATCAGTACGTGGACTAACAACAATAATGACCATGAAATTACTGGGTGAAGAAACAGAGTTTGAGATAGACCATATTACTTCTCGTTGGGCTCATGTTTATTCATCAGGAAATACTCTATTGTTAGCTGAGCCAGTTGCAGATTGGTGGTGGTTTTGGAGAAATAATGATTTTGAAGATGCTACAAACATCCATGCATTCGATATTTCGGACAGTGACGCAACATCTTATTTAGGATCAGGAAGAGTTTCTGGTACTGTTCAAGACCAATTCTCGATGAGTGAGTTCCAAGGTTCGATAAGAATTGCTTCAACTTCTGATATTTGGGGAAGATGGTGGTTAGATAGTGAAATGGATGAAAATGGAGAACCTATTTTCAATGGCCCATCTAACCAAGTGACAATTCTACAACATGAAGGAAATGATTGTTTAATATCACCTTGCAATTCTTTAATTCAGGTTGGAATAGTGGATGATATTGCCCCTAATGAGACAATTTGGAGTGTTAGATTCATCGGGAATAGAGGATATCTGGTAACATTCGAGAATATTGATCCACTTTGGGTTATTGATCTATCAAATCCATTGGACCCTGTTATTCTTGGCGAGTTGGAAGTTCCCGGAGTATCGACATATATTCATCCAGTAAATGAAAATACATTGATGACTATTGGGATTGGACCCGGCGAAGATGGTTTAGGATTGGATTGGTCCACCACTCAGATTTCTCTCTTTGATGTAAGTGAACCAACCAATCCTACTTTAGCTGATTCAATGTCAGTATCTCCTGCATATACTGATGATAATTGTGAAGATATTCGCAATTGTGGTTGGTCATGGTCATGGTCTGAAGCTACATATGAACACAAAGCATTCACCTATTGGGCTCCTGAAGACTTACTGGCAATACCACTTTCTACATATCGATATTTTTATAATGAGTCAAATTATTATAATTATGAATATATTTCAATGCTCAAATTGATCAATGTAGATATAGAAAATTTAAGCCTTTCAAATCACGGAGAAATTGAACATTCACAATTCTATAATAATAATGAGAATGATTGGTGGTATCACAGTTCGACTAGTATTCGTCGTTCAATATTTATGGGAGATTATATTTATGCATTCTCTTCTCTCGGCGTNACTGTTCATAATACTTCTAAAATATCTTTGGNTGAAGAGTTATCAATACCTGGTCAAGAACCTCCTGTGTGGTACTATGANGAAGAAGAATATGAATCATCGGAAGGCGATACTGNTGAAATTTAAATTAGTTGAATTTCAATAATCTTCCAGTACTACCAGGAAGAGTTACAGGAATTCCTCTCAGTGAACCGTCAATCTCACGTTTATGGACTATATTGCCATCTACAATTGTATATATGGGCCATCCTGTTAATTCCATGCCTGCATAAGGAGTCCATCCAACCTTTGTCCATGTATCAGAATCTTGAATAACTCTATTATTTTCTAAATCAACTAGAGTTAANTCNCCATCAAATCCTTCTACTAGAGATCCTTTGTTTTTNATTCCATAGACCTTTGCCGGACCGGNACACATCCACTTTACAATATCAGAAACAGAACACTTTCCTTCCACAGAATGTGTGAGCATTAAGGGAAGTGATGTTTCCACNCCTGGCATCCCAGCCGGAGCATTNGGGAATCCAACGGATTTTGCTTGTAACGTATGAGGAGCATGGTCNGTAACAACACAGTCAATTGTCCCATCCTTGAGTCNTTNCCACAGCTTATCTCTATCTTCTGTATATCGGATTGGAGGATTCATTAAGGCCCGAGATCCAAGTTTTTCAACATCATCTTGGTTAAAAGTTAAGTGTTGTGTGCAAACCTCTGTTGTAATCAAATCTCCTTTGTTAGATNCTAACCAATCAGCCTCTTTTCCACTTGTTAAGTGNACAATNTGCAAACGGTGATCATGATCATTGGCTAAAGCCGCAGCTCTTTTTGTTGCTATAAGGGCNCATTCAACATCTCTNCATTCGGCATGTGCTGCAATGTCTTTTCGATGTTCGAATTTTGGNATCCTTGACTGTAATCTTTCTTCATCTTCTGCATGGGTAGCAATAATTCCTCCAGTATTTGCAAAAATATTTTCTAGATGCTTTTGTTCATGAACTAGTAAATCTCCAGTACTACTTCCCATGAAAATNTTGATCCCACATACTCCATCCATTCCTTCCACACTTTGTAAATCTGAGATATTACTATTAGTAGCGCCAATAAAAAAACCATGNTGAGTTACAGATTTTTTGGCTGCTGAAGCAATCTTTGCTTCGATTGCTGAGCGATTAATAGCATTAGGTGAAGTATTGGGCATATCTAAAAATGAAGTAATNCCACCGGCAGATGCGGCTCTACTGCCACTCTCCAAATCTTCTTTTTCTGTATTTCCTGGGTCTCTGAAATGAACGTGGGNGTCAATTGCCCCTGGCAATAAATGCAAACCNGTACCATCTATGACTTGTTCTCCGATTTCTGGTTGTAGNCCTCCANAAGGNGCTATGGTCTTGATTAAACCATCACTAACACGGAGGTCCCCTTCAACAATCCTATTAGGAAGGACCATTGTTGCATTTTGTACTAGCANTCTGCCGTTCATAGTCTCTCCAGTATTCTCGGGACAACTGGCATCACATGATTGTTATTACCATTGNCCAATCAAATAATGTCCAAATGATAGTTAATCATTGACATGATTCTGCCAATTCGTGTATCATCATTTATTCAAAAACGTTGAAAATGATATTTTTTTAATTTTTGATTTTTTTCCTTTGCGCGAAAGCGGCGCTAATGATNGATATTAAGTAAGTAAATAAAGANGGAGCGGGAAGAAATTCNTCACTTCCTGAATTTATTATTATTATAGCAGATTGATTAATAGATTCTTCAACCCATTGTGATGAGTCGACCACTCTTTTTTGATATGTTACNGACCAAAATCCATCACTAGATAAACTTAAATTATTGGCATCTATGATTATTTTTGAATGGTTTGTAGCATTTACTCCAAAAATTTCGGAATTCCATAATAATTCACTATCATAATTATAATAATTGAGAGTAGCATTGGCAGTACTAGAATGGCCAAGATTAGAGACCTCGACACTAATTTGATTATTTGTGATTTCTATTTTTTCAAATACCAAGCGTGCTCGCCAATACCAAACATTCTGAATCAAGTACCTCATTACGTCTAATTCTTCGCTTAATCTGTCAGAAAGTGATTCTATTGTTCCGAGCAAAAATTGTTCATCATCAGTTTCAAAGGTGAAGGTCGGATATCCCATTACGCCATATCCATAATCTCTACTAGTTCCACAATTAGGATAGAGTCCTTGGTTNGCGTTACGAATAGGAATATCTGATATGTTCCCATTTATCTCATCTCTAATATAATGAAATAATTCCCAATCAGATGGTTGTTCTGGCCACTTACCCCAAGGATAAAGCATTATCCAAACTCCAGTATGCATAGTCACATACAAATCTGCATCTGGAACTACTTCATTCATGTAAATAGAATTAGCAAGAGTTTCGGATTCACTGAATGCACTACTCCCTGGCTGTGTAGTTGGACAGGTATTCCAATAATGATCATAATTTCTATTCAAATCAACCTGATTAACATTCCATCGAGTATCAAAGTCATTTCCATCAGCATTAAGCATTATTANAATATGCAATTCAGTATTGGAAAGGACTTCGATGACTTCAGTATCTCCAGAAGACCATCCTTCAATATAGAATTGGGCAGTAAGAAAGGCAAGTTCAGTTCCAAGNTGCTCATTTCCGTGATGCCCTCCATCAATGTAAACAACATCTTTCTTTGNGCCATCTTCTTTGGTTTCTTTANTCCAATCTGATATCTGCAACATCCATAGTTCTCTACCAAGTTCAGTTTGACCTACTGATAGCAACATCACAATTTCAGGATAATCATCTGCCCATTCATTCAAATCAAGTGTAAGTGTGGCATAAGAATGATACCAATGCTCCTGTATTATATCAGGTTGGCCCACCTGCGCTGAAACTATTGGAGTGGCAGAAGTTATTAGCAATGATACTAAAACCATGGAGACCAACAATCGACTCATGGCTTGCTGTAGGGGTTACTGCCTAGAATCATTCGCATCTTTTGATATTCTTCGTGCATTTCATACAGAATGATAAAGGATTTGAGAAACCCAACTCAACATCAATAATATCAAAAACCATCCTAAAGCTAATTTTCCTAATCTAGAATGATTATTTAGTGGCTTAAATGGATCTATGCCTGCTGCTAAAGCATCAGAAATTATAGCTAATTCTTCTTCTATTGTTTCAGGTGGTTTCAAAAAAATACCTCTCTATTAATTAAAAATAATCGAGCGCAACTACTCGCCTCATGAATTGCGAAAAGGTGAACACTTATTGAATGATTATTATGGTGAGTTTGAAATTGTATATCACTTCGAGAAGGTATGGGAGAGTTGCCGGCGGGTTATCAAATCCCAAAAATAAAAGTCAGCGAACCACACTTGTCCGCATCTGCAGTAGTAAGTAGAATAATTGATGGTCAAGACGAAATTTTACTTGGTCACAGAGTTTCTGAGATGCCTTCTTTTCCTGATTTTTGGACATTTCCTGGAGGAGGAATAAGTAAAGTAGATAAAAAGGTAGGAGAAAAATATCCTGATTTTTTATCAGAAATGGGAATAGATAGAATTGCAACAATAGCCCTATTAAGAGAATTGATTGAAGAAATTGGATTAACTCCTGACGAGAATGGGAAAATGATTCCTGTCAATCAAGAAATAAGAAGTTTGGTATGTAGTGATAAAAATAATTGGTTGAAAAGTATTGTAAATGGAAATATAAATATTGAAGTTTTTGAAACCAGAGTTATTTCTGAAAGAGAAACGCCTCCCTTCGGCCCTATTAGATTTAAGAATAGATTTTTCCATGTTAGTTTATCAGAAAATAATGTAATTCCCACATTCCCTCCCGGAAGATCGGAGTTTGATGAATTCAGGTGGTGGAAACCGCAAGAATTGTTAACTTCTTGGGAGAAAAATGAAGTTAGAATTCCTCCTCCAATCGTAACTTTACTGAAAGATTTGGTATCTGAAATTAGTGATGTGGGTAATTTGTATCTTGCTTGTGAATCACTAGCTCAAAAACGTCCTTCTGGATATCATAGGATTGAGTTTGCGCCTCTAATAGAATGCTTTCCAATTAAAACTCAAACATTACCTCCTGCAACTCATACTAATTGCTATATCTTGGGAGAAGAAGGAGGAGAACGGATAATCATTGATCCTGCTGCTAGAGGATTAGAATTAGAAGAATTACGAAAAAAGGTTTCAGAAATAATTAGTTCTGGATCAAATATCATAGCAACGATATTCACCCATAAACATCCAGATCATATTGGAGATATAGAAGAAATTATGAATATTTATGATGCGCCAATATGGGCGACTAAGGAAACTTTAGATCATCTTAATATTCAAGAAAATTGTAGAATATTAATCGAAGGAGATGAATTCAAACTAAAGGGCTCAAATGGCACAAGTATTTGGTCAATTATTGAGACTCCGGGGCATTGCCCTGGCCATGTTTGCATAAGCGGAGAATCTGGTATTATTAGTGGCGATAATTGCGTTGGCGTTGGGACTATTTTGGTATCATCTGATGGCGATATGAAAGAATATATTGATGGACTTGAAAGATTGGAAAAAATGCAACCTAAAATGCTATTTCCAGGACATGGCCCATTGATTGCAAATCCTGAGAAATTACTAAATAAATATATTAAACATAGAAAAAATAGAGTTGAGAAGATTATACAGGCATTGAGTAAAGATATGACATATTTACGTGAAATATCACAATTTGTCTACTTAGATACTCCTAATGTGAATATTACATTGGCTTATGACCAAATATCATCTCATCTTAATTCATTAATTAAGGANAATGTAGTTAAAAAAATTGAAGAACAATATTATCTAAAATAAACCGAGTGAGATTCATGAAAGACGAATGGAGCATTATTCCTGAATTACCCGGATCCCTATGTGAGGAATTTTATGTTGATGTTGGAAGAGATGTAAAGTTAAGAATTTTAAAATGGACTCCAATAAATTGCACATCAGATAGTAAAAACCAACTAATAATGATACCAGGATGGGGTTCTGTTTTTGAAGGATGGCGGCCATTATTATCTGAATGGGCCTCTAGAAGGTCAATAATTTACGTTGAAACGAGAGAAAAGAAAAGTGCAATAATAGAGAAAAAAATTAATAAAAAAGATTTTCAAATGAGTGAACATGCAAAGGATTTAATCGAAGTGATGAGATTTTTTGAACTAAATATGGATGAAGTAGACTGGTTTGCTTCTTCACTAGGTGCAACAATCTTACTAGAAGGATTTCAAAAAGAAACAATAGGAGGAAGATCTGCAATTCTCATAGGCCCTAATGTTAATTTTAAGCCACCTCTTTGGGCTAATCTATTCCTTAGATTTCCTGTTCCTAAATTTATATATCCAGTATTAAGTAAAATNGTACTGTTTGCTCTTGAAAAACGTTTGAAAGAAGAAGGCCAAAAAATAAGATATAGAAGGATGTTTAAAGCTCAGGATTTATTGAGAATGATGCTTTCTGCAAGATATAATATAGATTATGAAATGAATCTTGAATTCCCGGATAATAATATTTCTTCTGCTATTTTGTCTGCAGAGTCAGATAAATTACATGCATTAGAAGGAGTGGTTGAAATTAGTAAAAACTTACCTAATTGTAAATTAATCAATATTCCTAGTAATCAATATGCACATGAAGCAGGAGTGTTAAAAGAAATTGAAGAGTTTCATAATACCTTATCATAGCTAAAAATAAGCGATTGGCTGATGAATGATGACTTNACAGGATGGTTCGATAGGTATGCGTGACAAGTTATCATCCTTCGATGTGGCATGTATCGCAAATGAGCTTTCTGAAATGATAGGGGCGAGGATGCGNAAAGCTTACCAGCCCCATTATGAACAAGTAGTTTTGAAATTAAACAGAAAGGGTTTACCGTCCACTGATTTAGTAATAGTTAGAGGNAAGAGGTTGTATACTTCCTATCGTGATAGGCCGATGCCATCTAAACCATCACAATTTGCCATGGTAATTCGTAAATATCTCAGTAATGCTAGATTAGTAGAAGTAAATCAATTTGGTTTTGATCGTGTAATTGAGCTTGTATTTGAGAAGGGGTCAGGAAAAATAAAGATAATAATAGAATTATTTAGAGATGGTAACGTCTTGCTAGTTGATAATCAGGAAAAAATAATTCAACCACTTACACATGCTAAATATTCTACCAGATCTTTGAAAAGAGGGTTTGAATATAGNCCTCCTCCCGAAGCATTTAATCCTCGTAAAATGGAAAGAAANGACTTGGAAAAACTTTTGCATAATAGTGAACATGATTTAATTAGAACTTTAGCGGTACGTGCAAGTTTCGGATCATTGTATGGTAGTATTGCATGTGCAAATGCGAATCTAGATGAAAATATCATCTCTAATTCAATGACTGAAGAGCAAATAGATTTACTTGAAGAATCAATTAAAAATATGATAAACGAGCTTAAAGATAAAAATAATACTAAAATATGGATGAGAGATGATGATTCTCTGAAAAAATGGAATGAAAGTACAGATATTGAAGAAAAAGAGGATTTGATGCCTCTAATAGAAGAAATTGCGCCTATCAATGTACCGTATCTTGATTTAGAATTATCTTCAAAGTTAGAGACTCTTTCCTCGGGATTTGATATTATTTATGGCATGCATGATGCTGCGGCCTTTATTCGTAGAGAAGAAGAGAAATTAATTCAATCGGGAAATGATGAGGGAGAAAGGAGAGCTAAACTTGAAAGAAGATCAGAACAACAAAAATCAGCAATTGATAAATTCTTACAACGAGCAGCAATAAATCAAGAGATAGGCAAATCTATTCAAGAACATTGGAGTCATGTAAACAATATCTTAGATCAATTTAATACAGCAATAGAAAATGAAAATTGGCAATCAATTGAAAATAAAGTAGAAAAAATTCCATGGATAGGTAAAATTAATCCTTCAAAAAGGACCATTGTAGTCTATTTGCCTGACGAAGAAGGAGAACCTTCTACTAGCGTTACTCTTGAAGTTGGAAAAAGTGTACATCAGAATGCTCAAAGATATTTTGAAGATGCACGTATTCAAAAAAATAAAGCAAATGGGGCGAAAAAGGCATTAGAAAATACAGAAATATCAAAATTAAAAGAAGAAAAAAGGGTAGCAAAAAATACTGCTGCAGGTAAACTAAAGATTTCAAAGCGTAATAAAAAATTTTGGTTTGAAAAATATCGATGGGCAATATTGAGTAATGGTAGCCTATTTATTGGAGGAAAAGACGCAAAAGGTAATGATACGTTAGTAAAGAAGCATCTCAATTCCACTGATCTGTATTTCCATGCAGATTTACATGGTGCACCATCATGTTCTCTAAAACTAAATGAGAGATTGGAAGTTGTCAAAGTAACCAATGATAAAATACCTGAAGGATTTGTGTCATTAAAAATAAATCAAGACTTGAATAAAGAGATTGATGATGCTAGAGATTTTTCTGAAGAAATACATCAAGAAGCCGCACAAATAGCTGTTTGTTGGTCTAGGGCATGGGGGAGTGGAGGTTCTGCAGCAGCTGCCTTTTATGCACGACCAAGTCAGGTTTCAAAAACAACTGAAAGTGGTGAATCATTAGGAAGAGGGGGTTTTGTAGTGAGAGGAAAAAGAAATTGGCATAAAGATATTTCACTTAATATGGGAATTGGAATTGGAATAATAAATGGAGTTCCTCTTCCAATACTAGGGACTCCTGAGACGATATCAAAAATATTCCCAAGATGGGGCAAGATAATTCCCAGTAAAGAAAAAAAGGAGATTGTGGCTAACAAAATATCCAAGGCAACTGGACTTGCACAGGATGATATTTTATCATGTCTGCCCCCTGGAGGATGTACTCTAGAAAATCATGGATTAATCATTAATAATTAAATTCTGGNCATGTTATCGCATAGATATTACTATTTACATAACGATCATATAACCATTCTCTGTCTATATTTAATCCCTCTAACCTCATACCTAAGCGTTGTGCTACAGATATACTTGGAGTATTTTCTGTAGCTACTTCCAATACAAATCGGTGCATTTGCAAGTCATTAAAGCAATGTTGCATTAATCTATAACAGCATTTTGTTATGAATCCATGACCTCTATAGTTTTCAGAAATCCAATAACCAACTCCACATGATCTATTATTATAATCAATCCAGTTTAAGCTAATATTTCCTATTATTTTATCATTAAATTTTATTGAATAACTTATCCCTTGGCCATCAAGATACTCATTAATAGATGTGTAAATATGTTTTTCAAGATCTTGAAGAGATTGGATATCATCGAGCCATGGAAGCCATTCTCTTAAATAATTTCGATTTAAATCAATTAATGAAAATAATTCATCTTTATGTTCTGAATTTATTTGGAGTAATTCTAAACCTTCTTCAACCATGAGTATTTGATATGGTAACTCGAATTTAAATGGTTTTGGTAGTTCTTCGGCTACTCTGGACATAATNTAAGGGATAATATTTACTACTTTAGAATTTTCTAATAAGAGGTAATACTTCAAATGGAGACGATACCGGAGATATATGAGTGGCAGCACAGAATCTAGGAATTGGACATATGGAGAATATTTGCAATTGTCAGAATTACTAACACTGCAAGGTGAAGAAAGAAAGATTTCAAATGATGAGATGCACTTTATNGTGGTCCATCAAACATTTGAGTTGTGGTTTAAGCAAATTATTAGAGAATTAAGAGAAGTTAGAGATATATTGAATCAAGAAAATGTGCCTGAAAATGAGATACCAAAGGCCGTAGATCATCTTACCAGAATTACAGAAATATTTCGATTAATGGCTAATCAGTGGAGTGTTTTAGAAACTTTGACTCCTCAAGGTTTCTTATCATTTAGAGATGNACTAGGAACTGCTTCTGGTTTTGAATCATATCAAATGAGAGAATTTGANATTTTACTTGGATTAAAGAATGAAGATAGGTTAGGAGGAATGGATCCTCTTAAGGGATTTAAAAANGCNGCTGAAAATGATTCAGAATCAGCACAGATTTATCGGCAATTNAAAACGGTAATGGANCAAAAGTCATTATTTGAATCATTAATGGATTGGATAGGAAGGACTCCAATAATGGGATCTAAATTTGGAAGTGAGGNGGATTCGGTTGAGGTGGCAAAATATGTTGANNCGCATTTAGAAGCGCATAGNCGTCATGGAGAAAGTGTTTATGGGAATTCCATTTCTGAACAAAAAATCTCTGAAAGATTGGAGAGTGCTAATAATAATGCTAGAGAATTTCTAATTCCAGAAGGAAGAATAAATCGCCCTAGAGTGGGGCTNTTATTTATTGAATCATATCGTGAGTTGCCTTTATTGACTTGGCCCNGAAAATTAATTGATGGATTTGTTGAATTGGAAGAGGCGATAGTCAAATGGAGNCATTCACATGCCCGAATGGTAGAGAGGATAATGGGAAGAAGAGTNGGCACAGGAGGGACTAGTGGNGTNGATTATTTAGATGCAACAAGCCGTTATCGTATCTTCAAGGACTTATGGGGAGTTCGTACAATATTAATAAAACCCCAAAATAGACCTGTCCTTAAACACGCAGAATTCTATGGTTATAATTCAAAATAATAATCTGAAATAAAGAATAGATATCGTATAATTGAAGTCTAGTTCTCTTTTGGATAGCATATGGAAGCGGTCAACATATGTGCATATGCAAGAACTCCCATAGGTAAATTTAGAGGTTCTTTATCAAAATATAGTGCTACTGAATTAGGTTCAATGACTGTGAAAGAATTATTGAAAAGAGTTGATTTAAGTCCTGAAGAGGGCGTAATTGATCAATTATATATGGGGCAAGTGTTACAAGCAGGAGTTGGTCAATCACCTTCTAGACAGGTTGCTTTAGGAGCTGGTATGCCTTACNAGACTCCATGCACAACAATAAACAAAGTTTGCGGCTCAAGTTTGAAGGCAGTAATGATTGGGGCATCAGACATACGAGCTAAGGTTGCTAATTTGATTATTGCAGGAGGAATGGAATCTATGAGTAATGCNCCTTACTTCATAANAAATCCTAGTAAAGATAAACAAATACAATTTTCAGATTTAGAATGGATATTATCCTATGATGGATTAAGAGATGCTTATTCAGGAGAAATGATGGGAGAGACTGGAGAGACTGTCGCCAGAGAATTCAATATATCTAGAGAGCAGTCTGATGCTTATGCAGTTAGATCACATAAACTTGCCAATGAAGGATGGGAGAGAGAATGGATATCTAGAGAAACATTTGATGTAGATGAATTAGTAAAAGATGAAGGTATTCGCACTGATACCAATNTAGAAAAGATGAAAAGACTGAAGNCTATTTTTGATGAGACNGGACAAGTCACTGCAGGAAATGCCAGTCAATTGTCAGATGGNGCATCTGCAGTATTGATTGCATCAGATTATGCGGTTGAAAAATATAATTTACCAATACTTGCTAAAGTAATAGATTATTGTACTTCGGGATTAGAACCTAGTAGAGTAATGTCTGCACCCATTAATGCGGTTGAAATCCTACTAAATAGAAACAAATTGACGATTGATGATATCGATGTTATTGAACACAATGAGGCTTTTGCATCTGCATCTTGTTCTATTCAAAAGGCTTTGAAAATTCCTAATGACAAATTTAACCCACATGGAGGTGCTGTTGCTATTGGACATCCTCTTGGAGCAACAGGAACAAGGTGTTTGATGGCCTTAGTCAATGCATTAAATAGGACTGCAGGAAAATTTGGGATAGTAACAATTTGCCTAGGAGGAGGAAATGCTGTGGCAATGCTGATAGAGNCAAAATAAAATAAAAATAATATTTTTTCGTATGTCCTGAGTCATAGNCCTTATTTGGGAGTTGTCAGTGGAGGCATGCATGGTTAAGCCAAAGAGTCCGCATACTCGCTTTGAAAAAGCAAGAATAATTGGTGCTAGAGCACTGCAAATTAGCATGGGAGCGCCGCTTTATGTTACCGAAGATGAGTTAAGAGATAATTTCAGTGATGAATTGGTGCAACTCTATGGAGTGAACGATGCAAAAGAAAGAGTTGTTTTAGATCCAATGAAAATTGCTACTTTAGAATATGATCAAGAAAGGATACCAATAGATGTTGATCCTCACCTTGATGATTAGTAATTTACGGTGCCCATATGGGGTGAAGCCCTTTGTTAAGAAGAAAAATAGTTAAAGACAATTTAACGAAAGTTATTGTAATTACTACAATATTAGTTATAGCTCTTGGCGGGACAATAAGAATTTATGATGCAGGAGAGTCATGCCCTGACTGGCCCCTTTGTTTCGGGACTTTTGGATTTGATATTTCCGAGGAAGAACAAGAAAAGTGGTGGGAAGAGAATCCTGATGANATTGATTCTCGTGGCTCTAGTCATAGATATACAACCTTTCAAATTTTCACAGAATGGATTCATAGATTTTTAGCAGGCATGGTTTTGGCACCGTTGGTCTTTTTGAATTGGTTCATTTTAAGAGATGATGAACGATATGGAAAGGAAATGGGAACTGCNACAAAACTATCCATAATACTAATTTTATGGCAAGGTGCTGTTGGNATGTTGACAGTAAGAATGGATAATGAACATTGGAGCGTAATACTTCATCTAGGTTCTGCGTTGGCATTTATGATGGTTTTGATATGGATTTGGATAATTATTTCAAGAGAAAAGAAAACTGACTGGATTTCTTTTGACTCTGAATTGTCTGCAAAATGGAAAAATAAACTATTCACTATATCTGGCCTTACACTATTTACTCTTTTTTCTGGGGTTTTAGTTTCCACTTCCNCAGGGGCAAATTATGGTTGTGGAATCAATGGCTTTTATGACTCATGGCCACTTTGTCAAGGTGAATTATTGTCTAAAATAGCTGCCNATGAAATTGTGGCAAAATCTCAAATGATCCATAGATGGTTAGTAGGATTAGTAGGAATATCACTAATTGGCATATTTTTGAATATGTGGAATGAATTTAATAAACAAAATAAAGGAGATTTNCTGCTCATAAAATGGATTTTTGCAGCAACAATTACTTATATTCTGAATATTTTATTGGGAGGTTTGTATGTTTTATCATGGACAGTGGATGGATATCTAGAATTGCTTTCACTGATGCATCTCTTACTTGCATCTACTTCATTCATTCTATTAGCAACCACTTGTATAGGAATTTTGATTGTATTAAAGGATGATGTGAAAGACCAAGAAATACTTGAAGATTAAATGTAGATTAACATTGGAGATAAAGGAGAAAGCACATGGGAGTAGTAAATTCATATTTATCTTTGACTAAGCCCAAAGTAGTAATATTACTACAAATTACTGCTCTCTGTTCTGTTCTTTCTCATGATTTAATTGGTGAATCTGAAATAAATATNGNGACTATAAAAACTATCTTCATAGTTTTTGTAGGTGGATATTTGACGGCAGGTGGTGCTAATGCAGTCAATATGTGGTATGACAGAGATATTGATCCAATTATGACTAGAACCTCCAATAGGCCTCTTTCTACTGGAAAAATTGAAGNCTCTGCCGCGTTATTATTTGGCATATTAATGGCNATTNGTGGAACAATATGGTTTTCCTTATTAGCAAATAATGTTGCAGCTTTTTGGGCCNTTTTTAGTGTATTNTTTTATGTTTTTATATATACTATGTGGTTAAAAAGAAAAACTCCACAAAATATAGTAATAGGAGGAATTGCTGGTTCAACNCCTCCNGTAATTGGCTGGGCTGCTGCTGAAGAAGGTTTGTCAATTCAAATTACAACNTTNGAAGTATTTCTTGATTCTATTTTTAACTTAGGNCCTCATGATTATCTAGGTTCATACCCTTTGATGCCTTGGTTTATGTTCATATTGATTTTCCTATGGACACCTCCTCATTTCTGGGCTCTTGCACTATATCGTTCTAAAGAATATGAAAAGGTTGGAGTCCCAATGATGCCGAATGTTAAAGGTAAAAGTAGGACATTGATAGAAATGAAAATATATTCAATATTACTAATTATTTTATCTATAATAACATTTTTTAGTTACACACCGTCAATAGATTGGGATATTTTTAATAATGTCAATCAAGAAAATTTTATTGTAAGTTTTACTACTACTGTATTGAGTGTCTGGTATGCAACTACAGTATGGAATATTGATGTATTTGAAAAAGTAGATGAATCCGGAAGAATGTCTATTGCTTCTAGATCATTTTTTGTTTCTCTGTTATATTTAGCATTAATGTTTATTGTACTAGTCACTGGAAGTCTAGGTTTTGAAGGATCTTTAATTGGGATATTTATTGTATTAGCATGTATTTACATTTCGGAAACGAAAAATAAAAAATCGTATTTAGAGGTTAATGATGCCTAAACTCCCGATGGTTTGAAGCACTGTATAGTCTGTTCAAGGGCATAAGTTGAGGAGGGGGCGTCATGGATGAGAAGGATTTGATATATGATTGGAATATAATCGACTATGATATTAAAAGAAATTCTAGTGAACACCCTCATGATTTATGGTTTGATGATGAAACTCTCCGAGATGGTTTACAAAGTCCAAGTGCAAATAACCCCACTATAGATCAGAAAATAGAATTACTTGATTATATGGAAAAGTTAGGCATTCAAAAAGTTGACTTAGGATTGCCGGGAGCAGGCCCTTTTCATATTGAACATATAGATTTGATGCTTTCTCATATAACAGAAAACTCATATGAAATAAGACCTGGTTGTGCAGTTAGAACCGTTGTTAGTGATATATCTCCTTTAATTGATTTACAGGCTAAATATGATTGTCAAATTCAGGCAAGTGCATTTCTTGGAACAAGTCCAATACGTCAATATACCGAAGGTTGGGATATGACGAGAATACTTTCAACGGCTGAAAAGGCAGTAAGTTTTGCAATTGATAATGATATTCCAGTAATGTTTGTTACTGAAGACACTACACGTAGTAGACCTGAAGAAATAAAAGAAGTCTACACGCGTGCCTTGGAACTTGGGGCGGATAGAATCTGTGTTTGTGACACCTGTGGCCATGTGACTCCAAACGGAGTGCAAAAACTACTTTCATTTATCCAGAATGAAGTAATACCCGATGCTGGATTCAAACGAAGAGATATAGAAATAAACTGGCATGGCCACCAAGACAGAGGTTTAGGGGTTGCAAATAATATTGCTGCATTTGAGTCGGGGGCTGATGTCATCCATGGAACTGCTTTAGGAATTGGTGAAAGAGCTGGAAATGCTCCGTTGGATCAGACTCTTGTTAACCTTAGTCTGATGGGAGTAATTAGTAATGATTTAACTGCTTTAGATGAATATATGAGGAAAGCTCATGAATATGTAAAAGTCCCTTTACCAAGAAATTATCCAATTTTTGGCAATGATGCCTTTGAGACGGGNACCGGAGTACATGCATCTGCTGTTGTAAAAGCCATGGATAAAGGAGATCATTGGTTAGCAGACAGAATTTACTCCGGAGTACCTGCATCAGACTATGGATTAAAGCAGAATATTAGAATTGGACATATGAGTGGGAGATCAAATATAATTTGGTGGTTAAAAAATAATGNATATCAAGTTACAGATGAGTTGGTGGAGCATATGTTTTCTGTTGCAAAGAAACAGAGAAAATTAATGGAAGATGAGGAGATTCATAATTCTGTAAGAAATTTTAATCAAAAATAGAGTTGTGAATTATAAACTGTTAATACAAATACATATAGGTCAAATGAATTTGAGATTAAAGAGTGCGTAGTGCTATAGTAGTANTTTTGTTGTTGTTGTCGCCTATGAATTTAGTTGNNGCTGAAGAGCAAAGATATGATTCAATTTATGATNAAAATGATATTNATATTATCGAAACATATTCAAAATCGGTACAAAATGCATTCTACAGATTGAGTGACTTAACTCAATATGAGGAAAATGTTCTAATGGAAAATAAGGATTGGGTAGTAGTTACGAGTTATCCTTTNGAACATCAACAAAAAATAATTTCAAAATCTTTTGTTAGTGAAGAGTTTGNGTTCCTAAAGGGAACTTATGTTTGGAGATTTGAAGAATCTTCTAATTCATTCGATGACTTAAGATANCTTTTTGAAAATGATGATGTTGAATCTTTCTATCCTCTGTTGAAAAGACAGCAGGAAGTNAGATATATTCCCAATGATCCAGATTTTGATGAACAGTGGCATCTGCAAAATACTGGCCAAACNGGAGGANTAACTGGCGAGGATGTCAACATAACAAGTGTTTGGGATAGTTACAATGGCACTGGAATAGTCATCAGTGTAGTAGATGATGGTTTAGATCATGAACATCCAGATATAGAGGGAAATTATAATTCATCATATTCATTTGATTGGTGCAATAATGATCCAGATCCCAGCCCAAACTCTTGGGATGCTCACGGTACTGCTGCCGGAGGTGTAGCAGCTGCTGTTGGCGATAATGGAATAGATGTTACTGGAGCAGCGTTCGGGGCTAATCTATCAGGGTCGACATTGATTGCATGCAGTACTAGCGACCAGATGGAAGCAAATGCATTGAGTTTTCAAAAAAATAATATCGATATTTACACTAATTCATGGGGTCCTGCAGATGATGGGCAGACATTAACAGGGCCCGGACCATTAACTCTTGCAGCATTAGAAAATGGCGTATATGAAGGTAGATCCGGCCTGGGCAATATCTATACATGGGCTGCAGGAAATGGCCTAGAGAGTAATGACAATGCCAACTATGACGGATATGCAAATAGCAGATATACTATAGCAGTAACCGCAATTAATCATCTGGGGCAACAATCATATTATGCAGAACCGGGCGCAAATATACTTGTTGCAGCACATTCTAATGGCGATGGAGAAGGGATAACTACTACAGACAATGAAGGTAGTGGAGGATATAGTAATGGAGATGTCACGGATAATTTCGGAGGGACTTCCAGTGCAACTCCTCTTGCTGCTGGCGTCATTGCATTAATTTTAGAAGCGAATATAAATCTCACGTGGAGAGATGTTCAACACATAATTGTACAAAGTTCTAGAGTTAATGACGAAAATGATTCATCATGGGAAATAAATGGTGCTGGATTACAGGTATCTCACAAATATGGTTTTGGAGTTATTGATGCAGGTGCTGCAGTTTCATTGGCAGAAAATTGGACCAACGTAGAGGTAGAAAGTAATTTCTCATATGGNCCATTTAGNCCTAGTTTTGGCATTCCAGATGATGATTCAGAATGGAGTGAGTTTTCATTAAATGTCACTTCCGATGTAAATATTGAGAGTGTAGATTTAATTGCNGATATTACTCATACTTCGAGAGGAGATTTAGATATCGTATTAGTTTCNCCATCCGGNAAAGAATCTTGGTTGGCTGAATCTCGGAGNGATAACGGCAATGGATATCAAGATTGGATGTTTAATACTGTTCATCATTGGGGNGAAGAAGCTGTTGGAGAATGGAAATTAAAGATAAGAGATACTGTTAGTTCGGATGTTGGAACTTTAAATTATTGGGAGATGATAATTCACGGAGTAGGCAATTACACTGATACCGATCAAGACGGGCTAAGTGATTTTATTGATACAGATGATGATGGAGATGGATGGTCNGATATTGATGAAGATAATTGTGGAACAGATTCATTGGATATGAATTCGACACCAGTTGATTTCGATAATGATAATATTTGTGACTATCTAGATAGTGATGATGATGGAGATGGATGGTCGGATATTGATGAAGATAATTGTGAAACAAACTCNACAAATCAAAGTTCTCAGCCTAATGATTCAGATGNTGATGGGATTTGTGATTTTGTTGATACAGATGATGATGGAGATGGATGGTCNGANATTGATGAAAATTCATGCAATACTAGTTCCAATAATAATAATTCCTTTCCATCAGATTATGACGGAGATGGATTATGTGATTTTGTTGATACAGATGATGATGGAGATGGGCTGAGTGATATCAATGAGACCGAGATATATGAAACAGATCCATTGAATCCTGATATGGATAATGATGGNTTNACTGANTATGAAGAAGTTATACTATATAACACCAAAGCNGATGTATCTGACACAGATGTTGATGGGTTGACTGATTATGAAGAAGTNATAATCTATGGAACCGATCCTTTATCTCCAGATTCAGATGATGATGGNTTGACAGATATTGAAGAATTAAATACATGGGAGACTAATCCCAATGTTGCAGATTTAGATAATGATGAAGATACATTTTATCATTTTCAAGATTGTGATGACAATAATTCTGCCATAAATCCGAGTATGGAAGAATTACTCAATGGCGTAGATGATAATTGCGATATTCTAATTGATGAAGGGTATAATCAAAGTGATTTGGATGGTGATGGCCTGATTGATTGGGAAGAATATCACATCTATGGTACAGATTTCAATAATTCAGATTCAGATGAAGATGGTTTATCGGATTATGAAGAATTATTAATTTATGAAACTAATCCATTAACATTTGATAAGGATGAAGATTTTGATGGTTGGTATTGGTTTGAAGATTGTGATGACAATAATTCGAATAGATTCCCAGATATGAATGAGATATTAGATAATGTTGATAATGACTGCGATAATCTAATTGATGAAGATTTTTTATTATTAGATTCTGATTCAGATGGACTAAATGACTTTGAAGAATATCATAATTATTCTACAGATCCATTGGATGGAGATACTGATGGAGATGGTTTGCCTGATGGAATGGAAGTAGATTCATTCAATTCCAATCCCATGGAAAAGGATTTGGACAGTGATGCAGATGGATGGTATGAATTTCAAGACTGTGATGATGAGGATTTTGAGAGAGCACCGGATAAACCCGAAGTATTGGATAATAAAGATAATGATTGCGATAATTTAATTGATGAAGATTTTTGGTCTTTAGATAGTGATTATGATGGCATTTCTGACTATTCTGAATTTCATAATTACACGACTAATCATTTAGATAATGATTCAGATGAGGATGGCATAGAAGATGGAGTAGAAATCCTACAAAAATTTTCAGATCCATTAAAATATGATTATGATAAAGATTCTGACGGTTACTATGAATTTGAAGATTGTAATGATTTAGTCTTTCAGGTAAACTCTGGAGCTGCCGAAACATGGAATGGCATAGATGATAATTGTAATAATGAAATAGATGAAAATATTACGCGATTAGATTTT
>NHGE01000071.1 GCA_002172375.1 Euryarchaeota archaeon TMED129
AAAGAGATAGGAAAGCGTTGCTTCTTTGCCCACCTCTCTGCCTTTGCATACCAAGGGTCTGTTCCTTTACCAAATTGTTTTTCAAACTCGATCTTCATCTTGTAAAGATTGTAATGTGTTGTGTAATTCCCCAACATCACGGAGACCCTCAGCACTAAACCAAGGGGCATTAGCCCAACTGAATCCTTCACCAAAGGTGTTATCAGGTGCAGTGATATACCAATGACATGCTGTGTCAGGCACATCTACTGCACACTTAGACCAGTCATCACTCCACTGTGGGACTTGCACCCACATAATGGCAGCAAATATAAAACTGAATAGTGATTTAATCGTCGTCATTTTTATTTACCTTAAATTAAGAGCAAAATAAAAGGGGTCGTAAAGACCCCCTTATCATACCACAGGTTGAGTGATCAACCGATAGAAGGTGCAGTTAGAGCAACTTGAGTTGTCTCAGCAGCAGCAAGATCAAGTGGGAAGTTGTGTGCATTTCTTTCATGCATAACTTCCATACCTAAACCTGCTCTGTTAAGCACGTCTGCCCAAGTAGGGATAACTTTGTCCTGACTATCGACAATGGACTGGTTAAAGTTGAAACCATTCAAGTTGAATGCCATGGTGCTTACGCCCAGTGCAGTAAACCAGATACCAACCACAGGCCATGCAGCAAGGAAGAAGTGAAGACTTCTGCTGTTGTTGAAGGATGCGTATTGGAAAATCAAACGACCGAAGTACCCGTGGGCAGCAACGATGTTATAGGTCTCTTCTTCTTGTCCGAACTTGTAACCATAGTTAAGTGATTCTTGCTCAGTCGTCTCACGGACGAGTGAAGAAGTAACAAGACTACCATGCATTGCCGAGAAGAGTGATCCACCGAAGACACCAGCGACTCCCAACATGTGGAAGGGGTGCATAAGGATGTTGTGCTCTGCTTGGAAGACAAACATGTAGTTGAATGTACCACTGATACCTAAAGGCATCGCATCAGAGAATGAACCTTGACCGAAAGGATATACGAGGAAGACTGCGAAAGCTGCTGCAACAGGTGCAGAGTAAGCAACACAGATCCATGGACGCATACCTAAACGGTAAGACAATTCCCACTCACGTCCCATGTATGCGGAGATACCAATGAGGAAGTGAAATACTACGAGTTGGAAGGGTCCACCATTATACAACCACTCATCTAGAGTTGCTGCTTCCCAGATTGGGTAAAAGTGAAGACCAATTGCGTTGGAGGATGGGACAACAGCACCAGAAATGATGTTGTTACCATACATTAGAGAGCCTGCTACGGGCTCACGGATCCCATCGATATCGACAGGAGGTGCCGCTACGAAAGCGACGATGAAACAGATGGTTGCCGCCAACAGAGTTGGGATCATCAGCACACCAAACCAACCGACATAAAGACGATTGTTGGTAGAAGTAACCCAGTCACAGAAATTATTCCATGCGGATTGCGATTGTGGTCTTGAAAGTGTTGAAGCCATTTTGAAAAGGGTTAGGTAATAGTGCAGGGAAACACTGATAGATATTCCTGTTGCACCCTCAGCAGCAGGTATTAAAGACTGTTATTTAATGACGCTGTTTAGTCTTGGTGAGGCGTCAATTGTGTCGTAGTGTAACGACCGTCATACTATATATGGTTTTCAACACTTTGTCAAGTGTAATCGAAATTCGATTCTAGGAAAACGGACATAGGAGGACATGTCTCTGCATATTGTAGCACACATTGGTGCCTATATGCCCACTCATCGACTTTGCGACGAGTGACAAGCTCTGGATACTGGAAGTATTCAGTGAGTCGCTTGTTGACTGTAGTATAACCTGATCCTGCGAGGATATGGAGGACAGGTGTGCCACCATGTGTAACTGGCTCATTGCCATTCATAATATACTGAATGACTTCATGTGTACCTGAGACATCATACTCTACACCATCGGTGACATGATTCCAGAAGGGAGTGTCACGGCGACGACTGTAATAGTAGTGTGCCTCTACAAACTCAAGCCACCCATCCATATGCTCACAGAGGTTATGGTTGAAGCGATCACGCTGGAATTGTCCAGGCAAAGGTGCCTCCTGCAGGAGGTCCATGAGAGCAAGGATACCATGGTGTGTGTTGAAAAGACTTGTAGATTCTAGCGGCTCGATGAATCCAAACGAGAGTCCAATGGACACACAGTTACCTGTCCATGCCCTCTCATGCCTACCATTCTCAAACTTGATCAGGCGAGCGTCATCGTATCCAAATTCTTTACGGGCATCCTCTTCGCTCTGAAACTTTGAAGAGAATACATACCCTCTACTGAGGAAGTCGTAGGTAGGGATGGTCCACTGCCAACCAGCAGTCATTGCTTTGGCATTAGTATAAGGGACCATCTCAGTCTCACGGTTGGTGTAGTCAGTCTTAACTACAAGTGCGCTGTCAGTTACAATCGATCCGTAAGGTTTCCACTTGCTAAGCGCCCCTCCACATACTGCCTGCTGCCCACTACAGTCGATAAAGAGATCACCAAAAATCTTTTGTCCCCCGAGTTTGTATGGTCCACCTGTGACCACGACATGCTCGATGTTTCTTCCTTTAGTAGCAACAGACTTAACTGTACTATCCACCACTTTAAGATTTTTACAGAAAGTTTCTCTGAGAAACTTGGAGAATGCTGCTCCATTGATGTGGAATGATCTGTCTTTGGCGAGGTCATAGGGGTCTAGGATATCTTTATTCAATGGAAGTCGCCCTGTCTCTGCCACTGCTACGAATGGCATGAATACCTCAGAGAATGGAGGTAGTTTCTCAGGATGAAATGCTTTAGCGAGCATCCACTCTTGGAATTTTATCTTCTGTAGGACTGATTGTCCATTGGGATAGTGGAATACTTCACCCTCCTGCACGAAACCATCAAACCTTGAAGAGGATTTGAATGTTGCTCGTGCAGCAGGGAGGAAAACATCATCAGTGATACCCATGTATCTGAGATACTGATTGATGTGTGGTGTAGTGCTCTCGCCCACACCAATGGCATCACCACCATTAATCATAGTGATGTCCCAGTCAGGGAAAGTTTTACAAAAAGCAGCGGCAGTCATCCAACCAGATGTACCGCCACCCACAATCACAATACGCATGTTACTTTTTTTTGAATGTCCTTTTAATCATCTTAGCATACATCACTTCCTGTGTTGTATACCAGTCAGGGCAACATTTGGCCATCTTTATTAATTTGCTTGCTGCTTTCTTTGTTGACAATTGTTTCTTTGGAGGTTGATCTTGATAGTGATCCTTCATTGAGGTTTTGGTATTTGGAAAATTCTTTGAAGAGATTCTCACCAACAAAAGCATAAAGGTCTCCACCATGTGAAACCAATGCTTCTTCTAATCCTTCCTGAGTTGCAGGGATACTGAGCAACCCATTCGACACATAGTAGTGACAGAACTCATACACTTCTCTATTTATGGGCATTTGCTTATGAATGAATGCGGTGAGACAAATCTGTCTCTCTGCCATCTTGCCGTCGTCATAGCGCCAGTCTTCAATCATTGAGCAATCATCCTGAATTCTTTTTTAGTTTGGAATACTTCCTGCCCTGCTTTACACAGGTGCAGGAGGAATTGAGCCTTGTGTAGGGATAGGTTGGAGTAGTTTTTTAACTTAACCCAGTTACCTTCCCAGTAAAACTCTAAGCAATACATGACTCATGCATCCAACCTGAGTTTATTTAGATAGTCCCAAGCATACACTTCACGGTTGCCTTTGATGCCCCATCCCAACCAACGATAAGAAGGTTGCATATAGTATGCAATGCTTTGTCCATTCGCTTGGAAGTATGGAAGTTGACGCTGAAATATATTCTCGTTAATCATGTAACGGAGTTGGCAATCGAATGTGGAGGGATCACACTCAAACTTAGTAGCAAATTTACCGAGGTTGACGTAGCGGTTTACGCTGGTCCACTGAATGATGCCATAGCCACCCCGATGACAATCGTGGTAAGGAACTCTAGCACCTCCCTCGCATATATTGGCAGTGAAATTAGACTCCTGTCTAATGTTGCCAAGAATTGTAGCAATAGCATTTTTGTCTGTGATATTTACTGATGGTGTTTGTAAATACGCTACGACTTTTGTTTCTTCTGGGGAGCAATCTTCGCATTGCCATGTGATTTCTTTCGGTAAGATCTCAGTAGGTCTTAGTCCTGCTGCATCCGACTTTTGAGGAGCAGTAGAAATACATGCCGCCAGCAGTGGCAGCAGTGTTGCTGTCAGTACAAGTGGTCTCATGTCTAGTCTATCCAATAGAAAAGGGTGCCTCGTCAGCACCCAAGTATCATAGCGTATTTAGCGTGGTTGTCAAGAGGTCGGAGCATAAGAAGGAATCATCATTCCTCCACCACCTTCATCATCATCCTCATCAGTGTCTGCTAGTAGTAGCAAGATGATCAGAGGAGTAAAACAAAAAATGATTGTCTGAAATACCTCTAAACTCATTACCAAATACCAGGAATGATCTGTCCTGTTACGGCATAGGTGCCCATTGCTGCAATGATTCCGATCATTGCTGCCCATCCATTAAATCTTTCTGCTTCAGGTGTCATCTTACCACACTCCGAAGAAAAGTTTGCCAGTAAAGGCATAGGACAAGAAGGCAGAGACGATGCCAAGCATTGCTAGGCGTCCATTGAGTTTCTCTGCGGACTCATTGTGAGTCTCGTATACTTCAGATTGCATTGCTTCCTCCACTTTGGGGTCGATGTACATTTGAGGTTCGGTGGCATACATGTTTGTGCGTCCGCCGTCTTCGATGGTAACAGTCATAGGTTAATTGTTAAGGTATGTTACTTCTTGTAACTATATATAACTTTTGTTAACTTGTCAAGCCCCCATCCTTAAGAGAATGTGATGACATCCTGACCACCGATCACTCCACCGAGGTCTACAGGTTGTGCTGCAAAGGTATCCCCACTGAAGGAGATCGTGTCACTGCTCTCAATGTTTTGGAAGTCATAGTTATCGTTGAGATAGATCGGACTGCTAGGGAATTCGATCTGTGGCACGTCATCAGGACACTGCTCGGTGATGGTCTGTAGACCATTGTAGTGACGCCACAACTCACTCAGGTGACTACGATTGAAGTTAGGATCATCGATCGCACTGTGTAGTGCTTGCTTGAGTGCTTCGGTTGCTGCTGTCAATTCTGCTTTCATAATTCCAGTGACGGATAACTCCGCTGACGATAAAACAATTGGTGACAAGATAAGAAGTAAAAATACAGGTACGAATAACTGCAATGTAATTGTCATAGGGTCCTGTCTTGTCATCAGAGAATGACCCTAGGGAATACTTCCAGATATTAAGAAGACGCTTTAACAATGTCTCGTGTGTAGCATGGCACACCAGATGGATCTAACCATTTGGCATACTCAAAGTCTTCAATAGCAAGAAGCATCTGATCACCATTATCAAACAGATAGATGTCAGAATACTTTTTAGTATACTCGTTTGCTTTCTGCAAACGAAAATCAGGTTTACCATTCAATTGAATGTAACCCCTTTGCACATAGCGATAGGGAAACCGCTCGTGGATAACAGTAGTCTTGGTCGTTGCGACAGACTTCTGATCTAGATCATTCATGATGGTCGTCTGAGTGTCTGCAGATATTCTAGCATAGATTCTCGGATCCACAACAATTCGTTGAAGCATCCTTGATTATGAGCACACCCCCTCAGTTTGCTGTCTGGTTTATACACACTCTCAATGAAAAGATCCAATCCCCTATTCCATTTTTCGTCTTGCGTCTGCATGTAACTCCTTAAATAAAATTAAACCATCCTGTAATAATCATCTTCTCACTTGTCGTAGAAACTCTACCACGATGATGAAATGTCCAGTCTGCTGGCCAGATCACAGTGTATCCACGCTCTGCTGGGACATATCTCTGCTGATAATACCATTCAGTACCACCATCAGGGACATCATTGAGGTATGTCATGAAGACTAGGTGTCGGTAAACGGATCCAGGCAAAGCATTAGACCTTTCGGTATGCCACTGCTTGAATCCGCCACCTTTAGGATACCACTGCATAGACAGTGGCTCCTTTACTTGGAAGCGTGAAGTCTCACAGAAAGGAAACCTTACCAAGTATTGGTCGAGCACGTCTTGAAGTGCGTGCATATAATTTTGCACCTGAGGACAGGACAGTTGGTAAGGGACATGCAGATCAAGAGAGTCTTTATACTCTTTATCAACTGTCACATCTCCTTGCCTAAGGACCTGACCCTCATGAAAATTCAAGACGTTTTGATTATGCCAGAAATCTTCAAGTCCCGAGATAACGGATTCATCAATAACTTTACCCCAGATGAAGTCATTACACTCATCATTGAGTGGGGTACAGTCACGACCTTTATAAATTGTGATTTCTTCTTTAAGCATACTATCCCAACCAGGGTAAAGTTTATGTCATTTCTAAGACGCCATCTACAATCATGTTATCAATGAGAATCGTATAGTCCTCTTCAACATCTAGTCCCCAAAAGTGGACGTGACGTGCGCTCTGATCGCTATAAAAACGACAGAGTGCTGAGAAAAGAAGTGGATTTTCTGTA
This sequence comes from Euryarchaeota archaeon TMED129, assembly GCA_002172375.1. Classification (GTDB taxonomy): domain Archaea; phylum Thermoplasmatota; class Poseidoniia; order Poseidoniales; family Thalassarchaeaceae; genus MGIIb-O3. Next base: position 6,616 of record NHGE01000071.1, read on the forward strand.
TCAAGGGCAATGTTACCATTGACAGCATCCTTCAGAATTTGCATTGAATCTGCAAAGCAATCTCTAACAGTCATGAATGACTCCTATTTGGTTTTCCAACATGCACCAGAAGGTGCAACGATCCAGGATGGATTCGAACCATCGACCGACTGCTTAGAAGGCAGTTGCTCTATTCCACTGAGCTACTGGACCTTATGCAGCTACACGAACGATTGGGTCACCCTCCCACATAGTCTTCTTAACCTTGTCAACTTTACCTCGTAAGTTAAACGAAACAATGGTGCGTGGTGTATCTGACTCATTGGGTAGTGCCTCATGTGCAATGGTTGCTGGAAAAATAACCATATCTCCTTCGTTAACAGGTGGAATGAAGGTCTGTAACCTACCACTCCATGGGTTATTGAATGGAGAAATGAATTGCGTGGCGCGATGGACTCTAGGATCAAAGTCCACATAAATTACTGCTGACCATCCACTGTGTCCATGATTGTGTAGACCGTGCTTCTGACCTTTGTATGATGTTTGACACCACATGTCAGTAAACTCTGTGCGTCTACGCTCAGTAAACTCAGCAATGTATGGCTCGATAATATCGATTACCGTATCAGCATAGGGTGGCAACTCCCATTCTTCTTGATGAAAGAAGTCTGTGTATTGCTCACCGTTAGATTCTAAATGCTCCTGCTCAAAGATAGGCAGAGCATTCATGATCCTTTCTTTATTCTGTTTCCAATTCTGTATTTCATAGTGTGCAATCGGAATAGAAAATAAAGAATGAATCATTGAGATACTTCAGAGTATTGTTTGATCTTCTCTGCAAGGACTTCACCTCTCAAGAGATCTCCTGTCGCTAAGGCTTCATGTAATTGGTCCACTAGAAATTCGATTGTATAATTAATCTCATCAATCTCCTCAAGAAATTGATTTTCCATGATGGATCTCCATACCTTAACTTGCTAATTATATATGCTAGATGGGTCAGGTGTCAACCCCGAAATGTTTAATAAACCATTCGGCATCCACTACCACCAGTGCTTGCTTCCTATTCTTCTTCATAAAAAGAATAGGTTGGTAATCTCCTGAGTTAGCACATGCCTGATCGTAAGCATCGTAGACATTTAATTTCTCTACATTTTTACACTCAATACTAAAAGGAAACTTCTTCCTAGCATCTCGTGCCATGATAAGATCCTCTCCACCAGCACCCATGCTGCGAGACTCAATGTCCTCTGGGTGGACATCTCTATGCTCAATGAGCATATCTCTCACCCACTTCTGGAAGTTTCTACCCTTTGCTTTCGCACTCTGTGGTTTCATCTTCCTTCTCGCTCATCGAGTGCCTCGTGAATGATTTCCTTCAACTCGATACGCTCTTGTGGTGTGAAGATTGTCCGCTTGGGTACGACAAGAGGAGGATACTCACGTTGTGGGATCGCTGGTCCTTTACCAGGCAATGACATACCCTGAGTATCAATCTTCATCTTCTTCCTTCTCTTTCTTAAATCCAAACGGGGAAGTCTTATCTTCCTCCAGTCTCAACTTGAGTGCAACAGCACCAAGAGACTCCATAACTTTGAGGATGTCTTCTGTCTTACAATCCCCGCCTAATTCTTTAGCAACATACCAATACTTTTCCCAGAAAGTATCTCCTGCTTTCTTGTAATCATCAAGTGTTAATAGTTTCATCAGTCTGCATAGCCATCATCATCATCACTATATCTATAACCTAAACGCTCTGCTTGATTGGGAGGAAACCATGGTTTCTGATCATTGCGATTGTAAGCATCAGGATCTTCTTTGACAGCATCCTCTAGAGAGATTGCTAGGAGTTTAAGATTGTGTGCAATCTGTTTTACTTTTTCGTGATTCATAGATGTAAAAGAATAATAAAAAAGAGGGGTTACCCCCTCTTACTTAGGTCACTTGCTGTAGACCTGTCCACGGTAGCAGAAAGTCCCATGAGACTCTGTGCTTTCCACACATCTTGTGTCATACTCCACACCACGATATGTAGTGTGATGAATTTGAGCGTTGTGTAAGGCAGATGCCTTCTGGATTTGTCTGCGAACTAGATTAAGTGTGTTCATGAGTTAGTCCTCTGAAGTTAGGGTTTTTAATCCCCGTTCCTTCAGTCGTTTTCGTCCCAATACCACTCACATTCTGGTGCTGATTCTTTTAGAACCTCTACCAACTCAATCCTAACTTGATTGTTAAGATTTTTATTACTCTCAATCTTCAGCATGATAGCGTCAGTCTGAGTGCAGGTGAGTGTTGAATAGAATAATAGTTCTAGCATGGGATGAACGCTCCGTTCCGCGACTTACTTGCGTCCGAAAGGATATAGAGTCCTTTGGATGAACGTATGGTCATGATAACATGACATTACTATTTATGCAACCCCCTATTTGTCCCGTTTCTTTTTGCGACGATAGTAAGGGGTGCTACTAATGGGCCTGGTATTCTTTAAGTCCCTCTTGAGTTTCTTCAAGAAAGATAAGTGGTCCTCGATACCATGTATCGGGGTCTTCGGAATACCAATCGGTTGTGTCTCGTTTGAGTACAGGGACCTTGCTTGTCTCTTCCAATTTCTTCTCGGCATTGTGATGTGTATCTGGATACACCTTGGGTATCCGTATCCATGTTGTAATTTTATAGCTTAAACCCGCTAAAAGTTTCCGCACTAACATCTTGCCTGATTCCTCCAACGACATAGGATTCAATCTCAGTTTCCTGAGGGGCATTTTGTTGACCCTTGCTATTTAGCCAGTGCTCTGTCCAAGGCAGAGGATTGTTTTTAGCAGGGATATCGAAGGCAGGTGCTAGTCCGATTGCTTTCATACGACGATTAGCAATCCATTCAACGTATTGAGANAGCAGACGCTCGTTAAGACCGATCATGCTACCATTCTCAAACAAATATTTTGCCCACTCTTTCTCTTGGGCAACTGCATCCAGAAACATCTGACGTACAGTTTCTTCTTCTTCCTTTATGATCTCAACCATCTCAGGGTCGTCACCTTTCTTCCACTTGTANAGGATCTTCTGGGTCAGTGCGAGATGTTGAGATTCATCTCTAGCAATAAGGGAGATAATTTTTGCTGAACCTTCCATGAGTTTAAGTTCGCCAAAAGCAAAGCTGCAAGCAAAAGAAACATAAAACCGAATTCCTTCCAGGATGTTGACATTAGCAATTGCCAGATAGAGTTTACGTTTAACATCTTTCATTGACCATGCGGCTGTAGGAGAATCTTTCCAACTCTCCGTCCACATACTACTATTTGCCCACTCAGATGCTACCTCAATGAAGTCATTGTATGCTTTGCANACTGNAGTAGCACGGTCTAGGATCTTCTCGTTATCTAATACCGCATCGAAGACTTCTGATGGGTCTGCGTATACGTTCTTGATGATATGAGTATAGGAGCGGGAGTGAATCTGCTCCATGAATTCCCATACTCCCATACATCCTTCCAACTCTGGAAGACTGCAGTAAGGTGAGAATGCCATGCCTGGACCACGCCCTTGCACAGAATCCAGAAGGATCTGATACTTAAGGTTGCTAGTGTAGATATGTTTTTGTTGATCATTCAGTGTCTTATAATCTGCACGATCCTTCTGTAGAGATACCTCTTCAGGTCTCCAGAAGTAACCGAGTTGTGTTTGTGTTAGTTTATCGAAGTCAGGATACTTATATTCATCGTATCGTTGCATCCCCAAGGGTGCTCCGAAAAACATTGGTTGTTTCTTGGTGTCTACTTTCTTGTCGTTGAAAACAGTCAATCCCATTGTGGCTCCCTTGGATTTTTGCATGTACCGTAGTTGTAAATATAATTTAGAAATGCATTGATCCTTGGAGCAAACTCCAAGGATTCACAGCAGTCAATGTAGGACTCAAAGTCTTCCTGCAAGTCCTTACATAGTGTAATCGTAATTTCTTTAGACATTACATGCGTCGCACTCAGACTCGTCGCTTGAATCAATCTCTGCTAGGAGATTGTTTAACTTATCTGTGGTCTCATCAACCCATCCAATTGAATGAGCAGGATCATCAACATCCTTCTTAGCGTCATAGGTATTCTGATAATAAGATGTCTTCCAACCATACTTGTAAGTCATCAGTAAGTCTTGTGCCATAACGGATACAGGCACTTCGTTATTGTCAAATTTCTCTGGGTTATAAGACCAGTTGCCTGAGATGGCTTGGTCAAAGAATTTCTGCATGACTGCAACAACCCCAACGTATCCTTTGTTGGATTGCATTTCCCATAGGAGAGTGTAATTATTCTTTAGTGTGGTGTATTGAGGAACAATCTGCTTAAGAGGTCCCTTCTTTGATTTTTTAATGGACAGGTAGTCTCTAGGTGGCTCGATTCCATTGGTTGCATTTGACACAACGGAACTGCTTTCCGACGGCATTTGTGCGGACAATGTTGAGTGCCTAAGACCGTATTGGTCGATGTCATCCCGTAAAGAATCCCAATCATAGTTATATTCTGGTGCTACTAAATCATCGACATCCTTCTTATATGTATCTAAGGGAAGAAGTCCATCCGAATACTTTGTGCGATGGAATGCTTCACATGCTCCACGCTCTTTTGCCAATTTATTAGATGATTTCAGCAGATAGTATTGGAATGCTTCAGTCAACTCATGGACCAGTTTCAATGCACCTCTGTCATCATAATGCTCACCATTCTTAGCAAGGTAGTGTGCTAGTCCGATGTATCCAATACCCAGAGAGCGACGTGCCAACGTGCTACGCTNAGCAGCAGCAACTGGATACTCCTGATAGTCAATCAACTCCTCCAGACCCCTCACAGAGAGATCACAGAGGTCTTCCAACTCATCTAGGGACTTCAGTTTACCCACGTTGATAGCAGAGAGAATGCACAGGGCAATCTCACCACCACGATCATCGATATGATTGATTGGATCTGTAGGTAGAGTGATCTCCTGACAGAGGTTACTCATATTCACCTTGTCTTTGAAGGAGGAGTGACTATTACAGTGGTCGATATTCATAATGTAAATACGACCTGTCTCTGCTCTCTCCTTTAGTAGATCAAGGAAGAGTTGTTGGGCATTGATTGTGAGTCTAGGGACTGACTTATCTGCTTCGTAACTACAATACAGATCGTCAAACTCATCAGTGCCGAAAGCGTCATACAACCCAGGGACATCATGAGGACTGAAAAGCGCCATCTCTCCATTTCCGATGAATCTTTCATAAAACAATTTGCTAATTTGGATTGAGTAATCAAGTTTCCTTACCCTGTTATCTTCAGTGCCCTTATTATTCTTAAGGACAATGATGTCTTCTATTTCTTTGTGCCAGATGGGGAAGTGGACTGTTGCGCTTCCACCTCTGACGCCATTTTGAGTGCAGCATCTGACAGTTGCTTCAAACTTTTTGAGAAATGGAACAACGCCTGTATGCTGAACTTCACCGCCCCTGATTTTGCTGTTGATGCCACGGATTCTCCCTGCATTAATACCAATCCCAGCCCTTTGAGCAACATAGTAACCGATAGCCATGTCACTACTAAAGATACTATCGATGGTGTCATCAGCATCCACAAGAACACAGCTGGCAAACTGTCGAAGGGGGGTACGTACTCCTGCCATAATGGGCGTTGGAATGTTGATCCTGTGCTTCGAGATCGCGTTGTAGTATCGTCTGACATAATTGAGTCTTGTCTCTTTGGGGTATGTTTGGAAGAGAGTTGCTGCAATCATGATGTACATCTGTTGTGGTGTCTCATACACCTCTCCAGACGACCGATCCTGCACGAGGTATTTATCAACCACCTGCCTGAGACCAGCATATGTAAACAAATAGTCACGGTCATGATCGATGAAGGATTCAATCTGATCCCAGTCATCATCACTGTATGATTTGAGGATGGTGTTATCATATACACCACGCTCGATGCAATCCCAAACGTGCTCCTGAATATGAGGACGCAAGTCTGGATGTCCATTATACACTTGCTTACGCAGACCAAACAGAAGTAAACGTGCTGCCACAAACTGATAGTTTGGTGCATCTAATGTAATCAAATCATTAGCAGAGCGCACAAGGATCTCTTGAATGTCACTCGTCTTAATGCCATCAAATAGTTGCAGGTTAGCATTCATTTCGATTGCTGACTCTGACACACCAGCAAGTCCTCTGCAAGCGTGCTCTACCATTTCATGGATTTTACTAAGGTGGATATCTTCCACCTGTCCGTTGCGTTTGACAACTGTGTTGCTCATACCTTTTTCCAATCTGTAAGTTGTACCTTTGCTGTTAATCCTGAAAAGGTGTTGCTCTTTATTATAGCAGAAGGGTCAAGTCCTGCCAACACCATATCGTTTATATCCTTTTCCTTTACTGACTTCGGCCAGATTACTACTGACTCGCCGCTTCCAATTGCCGCATCAATCCTAGACACGATTTGTCTGTTTCTAGGCTCGTTGTCGAAGACCCAGACCCTATGTGGATAAGGAAGAGTGCGGTGGTCAACATCGCTGCCACACATAGCAACAGATTGCTTAATGAAAGTACTATCGAAGGGTCCTTCTGTGACATACACTGTCTCCTCTGGGTTTACTTGGTCCTGTCCGAATAGTTTGAGTTTATCCTCAAACATCACGGTAATGTATCGTAGCGTAGAAGTTGCTGCCATAGATCTACCCTGAATGCCAAACCAATTACCGTCCTTGTCAATGAGAGGGATAATAATTCTAGATCTGTCATTCTGAAGGTTATCAAATGTCTGTCGCTGCGTATTAACCCACCTCTTAAACTTATCAACGTAGAAGAATCTACCCAGTTGATCTTCTGGAATCCTTCTATCAAGAAGATACTTCTTGGCGGGGTGCGTTGTATTTAGCTCGCTGATTGGAGTGAGATCTGTCACTTTGTTAGCAAACTTTGGCTTTGCACCTTTGTATTCGGGAGCAGGTGTGTGTCTGCCTTTACCCGTCATCCCTTGCCTGTATTTCTCCATGATATATTCATCATGAAGGTCAGCAGCATTGTCCTTTAGAAAATTAGACAGCGATCTACCCATGCCACAGTTGTGACACTTGAAAATATATTCAGTCTTCTTCAGAAAAAAATAACCCCGTGCCTTATTCTTATGCTTCTGTGAATCACCACAGTAAGGGCAGCGGAAGTTATAGAGTCCTGACTTGACGTGTTTGTATTTCTCTAGCCTAGTGCTGAGGAGTCTGATGTATTTGTCATCGACGTAATCCATTCAGTAGATCTCACTTCAGGTATCCTAGCAGATGGATCGCTAGGTGTCAATGCCCTAATCAAAGCAATGCCTGGTACACTGACTAGAAATGAGACCACAGTTAATGCGCCTGCAATTGACCACATCTTTTTCTCCATCATCCTGAGTCTATCATCTACCAGACGAATGTCTCTCTCACATCCTTTCTTTATATTTTCAGTCTCTCTATTCACATCTGCATGAAGTCTATCTATTTTTTCAAATAGAATTCCATCGACTTCACTTTGCTTGGATAACTTTTCGTTATGTACAGCAAGAAGTTGTCCCATCTTTACAGAGTTATCCTGTAACGAATCGACAACTTTCTCTAGTCTTTCTAGTATTGCTGAATTAATGTCTGACATTATTCTGATCTTAATGCTTGTTGTCGTTTCTTATAGTAAAATTGGATTACATCATTAGGATAAAGACGTTTCACATCTAACTTCTTAAAGTTTTCTGGTCGATAGATCTTACGAAGCTCTATCTTCAGTTGTGCTTGTGACCTACTATACAATACATACTGCTCTGCCCCGTCATATGAAATGAGGAATGGTAGATAGGATGAATCTTTCTGTGCCCCCTCTGTCTTCAACATCTCAGACTGAGAGATTGTGTAACGACGACGCTTCTTAGGTTTCTTCTTCGACCCTCCTAGGAGAGGAGTGAAACCAGCATTGGGTCCAGTTGCATCAGCAGTGTTGCTGAAACCACCATCGCCTGCGCTCATTGTTGGTGCGTCTTCATTCATCACAGGTCTTCTAGTAATTCTTTTACGTCGTAATCGGTATCAACAAGGTCAAGAGATCCTGCAGGTATCTGAGGATATCTATTCAGATAAACAAGAAAGGTCTTTATTAAAGACCAGTATTCTCTTTCCAACTTATACATGAGGAGAGGTATCGTACCTTCTCCAAATACATTAAAGAGAACAATTAGATGATTTAGTATCAAGTTGACACGGAGGACACCCGTTTTCAAATACCTCTTGAGTAACCTCTTAAGGTATTTGAATTTCTTCATGTCCTCCATAAAATCATCTACAGTAACCGACTGTGGATTATCATAATGCTGAATAGCAAACATCAAATAGTTTTTTTCATTAAGTTGATCAAAGTGCATTATGTAAAAAAGTCAGTTATTAGGACCCAAAGGTCAGAGCGCCTACGCCATCGGTGATCACTTCTTCGGTGCCACCTGCTGAGGTAATCTTGACGCGATACTTGTAACCGTCCAGAGCGTCGCTAGCGAGGCCACTGTAAGCAAGAGTTGCGGTCGTGAAGTCTGCATAGGTGATACCAGTGTCAAGGGAAGCAGTGATGTTAGTCCACTTCTTAGTTGAGGCAGCAGTCTGACGTTGCCAGACGTATGCAAGTGCTCCAGGTGTTCCTGTGGTAGAAGTGCTAAGCGTAAATGTGCCAGCGCCAGAGGACGAAGTTGAAGCAGCAGGTTGTGCAGTAACAGTTACAGCAGATGCTACATCAGCAACCACAGTGTCATCAGCGTCGTCACCAGCAACACCAGCAGTAGCATGGACGAATGCAATGCACTCAGCCTTATGCTTGGTGTCACCATTAGCAGTGGTGAATGTGCGATACTGCCACCAACCAGGACCAGTGATACCGCGAGACTTATTCTCAGCGAGTGCCATTTCCGTGGTGTCAACAAATACGAGATCGTATGAGTTGCTGTCGCCACCCTTGATCACATACTCAGCAACTGCTTTAGGTGCAGTCCTACGGACAGCGCCAGCGAGAGCAGTAGCAGTGCTACCTGCATATACTTTGTGCAATTCGATTGCAGTAGTGCTAGTAACTTCTTTAACGATGTAAGCAACGTTAGAGAGTTCTAAAATGTCGCCTACGACGACGGTATCCGCAGCGTTTTTCGTAACAGTGGCGTCACCATTGGTGACCGCTACATTGTTTGCGAAGGTTGCGGCATCAATTTTTCCAAATACAGCCATTGTTTCTCCGTGTATGAAGATTATATTCCTATAAGTTATTTATAGCTATTCTTCTTTCTGGAAAAGAAGTGACTCTACTACATCAACTGCCTTGTCGTCTAACTTATTATCAGTTGTAGCGACTAGGGAGCGCAGCACGTCCACAAGAAAGTGGCGCACTTCGTCTTTACCAAGTAGTGCAGTGATTGTTTTCTTTGCTAAGGGTAGGAGGAGTGCTAACATAGATCAGGTTGCGAAGGTTACTGATCTATATATGTGTTTACTTCCCGCCCATACGCTTACGATCGAAGTCGGTTGTGGCTTGAAGCATCTTCTGCTTCATGCGATCCTTAGCAGCTTTCTTTGCGGCATCTGCTGCCACGTTATCTACCTTTGATTCAGGAGCACATGCTTCTTCTTTCTTGACAGCAACGTCTTGACCAGGCTCATACCACTTGCCATCGCCGTCAGAATCCTGCCAACGCTTGCCTGCTTTTGCTGCTTTAATGTTTTTGTCTTTTTTCTTAGCAGCTTCCTTGAGTGCTTCAACGCTACTCTGGATTCTACTTCTTAGATTTTCAGACATAAGGTCCTCTTTCTTTGGATTGATGGTGACGTTTCCTTTTTTGGAAGTCTTTAGGGATGATTCTTTATGACCAATAGGTTTCATTCCATCTCCCCCATCTTTTGCAACTCTTCCCCAGTAAATAATCCTGAGTCAGACAGTTTATTTATAAACTTATCGTTGCCCTTTTCTGCTTCTTTGACACAGTTAGGGACATCCTTACCGCCCTTATTCTTAGTGCCACTTGCTTTGTATCCGTCCCAGCACTTGCTTGCACCCACATTGGCACGAGCCTGCTTAAGACCTTCAAGCATTTCTTGATGGAGGTCATCGATATCAATGCCGACCACTTCTTCTTTAGTGGTCACGCCGAGGTCAGCAGCATCTCTCGCTGACTTCTCTCCTTTCTTACCGACAACGATGTAACGACCGTCTGCCTTCTTACCAGTGATGAGCATAGAGTCACCACTACCAGATCTGACAACACGACCAACATTTCGATCATCCTTATACTCTGCCTTCTTCTTGGAGACAGTGTTACGATCAACTTTGAATCCTGCATAGCCTTCTACTGTAGGCTCGTAAGCATCGAATGCTTCCATCACTTTCATAACTCCGTCATGGAGTCTCTGTGTTTTTGGAAGAGTATCTTCTTCGATTGCCTTCAGGATGTATGCCTGCTCAGTAGGATTGTAATCCATGAGTGCCGCAGACACCAGCATTTCTAACGTCATGTTTCTAAACCGAAATGAATTTCGCTAATACTATTTAGTTTGAGCAGATTTTCTGAAATCTGTGAATTTAACAGTCTTTTGACCAGGGGTCATGTCCTGAAGTGCTTCACGATAGCGGTCAGTACCTGCTTTCCAGGTGTTACCACTGCCATCATCGGCACTATAGTTGCTCTGATCCTTAGTTGTATCAGCAGCAACCTCTTGCTTGTGACTAAGATCTGATGGTCCTAGTTGTGCAACTTCACTGATGTGTTGCAACCAGCAGCGATGCTCACCACCCAGACCATCTTCCATGATGATGTAATTAGGACCACGGTGGACGATCTTACCAACCATACCAGTGTCATCATGCTCTACGATAGCACCGACCTTATAGATCTGGTTGAGCATGTAGTAGTCACGGAAGGCATCGAAGTCAAGTTTAGGAGCGTATGTCCAGACAGATTCATGGACAGACTCACCCTTCTTACCCTTCTTCGCTTTAGGTGGAGGTGTCATCCCAGTGATGACATCACCCATCAGTTTCTTAGAGTCCTTATATCCACCAGTCCCATGATGGAATGATTCGTGATCTCCCCCTTGGGCATGTTTCCGCATTGCTGATGCTGACAGATTCTCAATAGGATCATCGCTATCAGTAGCACGAGCACCTGCAGACTTAATGTTAATAGACTTGAAGTCATAGTGCATACCATTATATTTGTTAGCAAGAGTCTCAAACTCTTTCACTCGATCATCACCAACAACCATGGTGACGTGCTCATGTCCCTCATCATGGAGGTCACGAAGAATGTCAAAAATATTTCTATGTGCTTCGTTGTTTTGGATAGCATCCTTATGCCCCTTAAACATCTTACGCATGTGATCCACCTTCTGGTTTGCGCTCAGTGGATTCTTCTTATGATCTTGTGATCTAGATGGGTAGATACGATAGTTACCAGAGTCGCCACTATGATTCTTCACAGCATCGAGCAGTTTACCATGACCAGCATGAGGTGGATTAAACCTACCGAAGGTGATAGCAACATGCTTATCATCAATCTTCGCTTGAGCAGCAGGAGACTTACCCTTACTAGATGTAGAAGGTTTCTTAGCAGCAGGTTTTGCTGCTGCTGCTTCTCGTATGAATGTAATAAATCGCATTGGTTTGCTAAAAAACTCAGCCATATACTTTATTTATCAACCCCAGTTCTTCTCGACGGTGAAATTCGCTCTGGAAAACTCCAGGCGGTCCACAAGTTTCAATGCATTACCTGATCGAATAGCAACAAAACCTTCGGGTGCAGTCACTCTGAAACCATTATCTGTCCTTATGTATGTGCCAATACCCTTGACCTTTTCTAGTTGTCGAATGACAATGGTCTTTGCAGCAGTGAGATTCATGTAAGAGGCGACAGTCATGTAGATGGGTTTAGAGTTTGCCTTAATAAACTTAAGACCATCCTCTTTCATTTTAATATACTTCTTCTTAGTTGACTCCTGCTTCTTGAGAGAGATCTCCTTGTCAAGTGCAGTAGTATAGAAGTCAGTAAACCCTTTGGTTACTTGTGCAGCACTAGGGAATGTCTTACCTTGACGGATGTATGTGTTGAAGTAGATCTTAAACATAGGAGCAAGCATAAACTTGCCGTCGCCAGTCGTCTGTAGGATGTCTAGGAATTTAGATGCCTGCTTGAGAGATCCTTCTGCTTTCTTGATCGCAGACTTATACCTTGTCATGTCCTGGGGAGTAAACATGGTGGCATCTTTGACGTTGAAGTCGGAAGAGAATACCACGACTCCAGGTACATTCTGCATCTTAGATACATCAACACCAAACGAAGGTGTCATGTCACGCAACTCAGGACCACCACTGTATGATGTGTGGAAGACAATACCTATTTTAGATCTAGCAATCTTCTTACCAAGGTCAGTGTCCTTAGGGACAGCATATGTAATGGTGTTTGGTTGGAAAGTAATTGACTGCTGTCCACCTACATTACGAGTCACCTTATCGTCAGTGAATAGAAGGTCACCTTGCAGCACACCTTTGATAGGAAGTTTACTGAGATACTTAAGGCAGTCCTTGAGTTTGTTTGCCAACTCACCGCTGTAGAGCACATCCACATCACCATCATTCATGCAGATCTTAGGGAGTTTAGCGAAGACACCCTTGGTGCCCACAAAGAAATCACCAGTCTCAGGATGCTTACCACAGATGATAGCAGGAGCACCGTCCCACTTAGTAGTAACACGCATCGTAGAGCGTGGCTCGCTGAGCATTACACCCAACTCGTTGAGAAACTTGATCGCATTAAAACCACCACGAGATCCTTGGTTGAGGATGTCGTCTTCGAGGTGCTCTAGGTGGGTGTTTTGCTTTGCCATGACTGTATTATAGCGTGGTTAGTGGTGCTGTCAGCAGCACAGTGGACACTTTACCAAGGGTCCCCTGACATCTTCAAACTGCTTGCCAGTTTTTCAGACTCATACTTGAATCGCATCTTAAGAATCTTCTTAGCACCTGCTTTGACACCAATAGAATCATTACCAACCTTCTCAAACCCAATAGCACTGGTCATGATTGCTTTCATCTTTGGGTTATTCAATGGGTCTTCTACATCTGCAGTGTAGGGTGCCTTAGTGCCCTTACCAGTGACCTTCACATAAGGAGGGAAGAGACTCTCATCTGCATCAATCCACCCCTTAAGAATATATTCCATCGCTTTCTTATTGTCGAGAGAGTTTAACTTCTTATACATCTCATCTCTACACTTATTCAAGATGCTAGACCCCATCTTATCAGTCTGCATCTGGATTGCCTTTGCTTTTCTAATGGCAGACTTCCTAGCACTTGCTGCTGATGGTAGTTTGAATGCTTTGACAATCTCATCAACAGCATCCTTATTAAACTTTGATAATTCTATACCTAAATCTTTCTCTACTGTACCTACACCAGGATTCTTAAATCCAATGTCACCTTTACCAGAGGTTGACTTAGCAGACAGTCCAAGGTATCCACCAGTAGTAAACTTTACTAGCACATCTGTAGGATTCTTTTTCTGATCTACATCTGTGCCAGTGACTGCCTTAAAAGAAAATCCAGGGCGTGCAGTCCAATACACGCTCTGGACTCCAGAGTATCCGTTGTTATTTGCCCACTTAAGAAACTTTTCTGCCATGACAATAGCACGACCAATCTGTTGCCCACCTTGCTTCTCGTTGAGCATTCCAAGTTTTCTTTCGTATTGAGATTCTGATCCCGTAGGAAACTGATTGTCATTTAAGACATAAGCAGTGTATATCTCATTAACGTCTGCGAGATCGGTATTAGCAGGCATGTCTGGCGCTAGACTTTACCTATTATTTAGATGGTGAGGTTTATGCTCCCTATCCATAGGTTGAGACTTGGTGTTATCATCCCTAGATAGATTTTTCAATACAATGAAAGCATCCTTATTGTATTTGCGATGCCCCAGTGGTGAGGACCACTTCTTATTGTAACCTTCTGGTTGATTAATACCAGAGACTACTGTGCCACCGATCTCAATTACAATGTTATCATGTCTTACATCCCAACCAAGGGTTGCAATTGTATTCCAGAGCTCATCTTGTGTAAGATTCATCGTCCAAACCTCTGATCCATTTTAAGTTTGATAAAATACATTCCTAAGATCCAGATGGAGAAAAGAAATCCTTCTCCGTAGGACATAGAATTCCAAGCGTGTACTGCACCATCCATTAGATATCTCCTGGCGCACGATTCTCACTGTAGTTGACATCAAACATACCCTCAGGGTAACGTGCTGCAAGTTTCAGTGTGTTGATGTAGATGATCTCATCAAGTCGCATGTCCAGTGCCATGGCAGCGTTAGCAACATACCACATGATGTCACCCAACTCTTTCTGCAGATGCTCTTTGTTAGCCTTATCCCAAGGTTTGCCTTGGAATTTGACCTTCTTAACGATCTCCATAAACTCACCACCCTCTGCACAGATACCTGCAGCAGCAGTGTCAAGACGCTCGATGTTACAACCTGCTTTGTGCAACTCAGTTAGTCGCTCAATGTAAGACACATAGTCCTTACTAGCAGGAGAGGTCACACGATCTACAAAACTGCAATAGCGATCAAGATCCACCTCAAACTTTTCTTTACCACCTTTTCCTGCGGCAGCTGCTGCTTTCTTCTCTGCAACTTTCTTTTTAGTCTTGGGTGCAACAACGTCTTCATTGTTGAGCATCTCCTCAGGAGTCTTGGGAGTAGTGTCTGCGACCTGTTGAGCACGCTGACGCTCCTCTTCAACCTTCTCTTGAGCATCACCAGAGATCTTCTCTGTCTGTTGCTCCAATTCATAATTAGGGTCACCACTTTGGGTAAACTTGTTAGGGTCAGTCATACTTTGAATCCGTCAAAACTTTTTTTAGTATCGGTGAATGCATCCTCACTGATGTCACCAGCATCAATGATGTTGTCCTGGGCGGACTGATCACAATCATACAGCCTCATCTTCGCCCTGTCAATCCCTACAACAAATCGTTTGAATAGGGTGGGGTCGTTGTATCTATTTTTGAGTTGCTTGACCATGATCTGACCCAGTTGCTCCATCTCCTCTGTGGATATAAGCGCGACCATAAGATCAGCAGTAGCAGGCAGTCCAAAAGACTCGCTAGTATCGGTAATATCCACATCAGAGTTTCCATATCCACTTCGGGTAGTTTGAGTAGCAGAGACAATAGGGACATTCAACTTGCCAGCGAGTCCTCTCAATTCCTCTGCGATAGACTTAACATATGTATAGGAATTGACAGAAGTCCCTTTGTATCGTGAGGATGCACAAATATTCAGGTAGTCAACAAACACAATGTCAGGATGGAAACCTTTCTTGAGTGACAACTCATTCAAGAGTGCTTCAAAGTGTCCCACATGTGCTGACGCTGTGGGATACTCTTTAATAACTAAGCGACCTTGTGTCTTCTTCTTAAGAGAGTCCACCTTCTTGATGTATCTCTCTTTAGTAAACATCGGATCACTCAGTTGTTGGATCGGGATGTCCAGAAGGTTGGCGTCAATTCGCTCAGCAATCTTCTCCTCTGCCATTTCAAGTGTAATGTAGAGTACGTTCCTCCCCTGCAAGAGACTGGCACTAGCGCAGTGGCACATGAATAGAGACTTCCCGACGCCTGTACCAGCAAGTGCGATGTTGAGAGTCTTATTAGGTAACCCACCTTTTGTAATTTTATTAAAATAGTCGATGTCAAAGGGAATCTTCTCCTCTTTCCTGTGGTAAAAGTCGTAACGGTCTGACGCATCAGAGATGTAATCGTGACCTACATGATCATCAAAACAGACGCCCAATGCCTCAGACATAATGCTGGGGATAGCGTCCTTTGTCCTTGTTTTATCTTGCCCATCTGCAATCTTAACTGACTCCATGAGAGCAAGATAGACTGCACGTTCTTTACACCACTTCTCAGTGGTCTCCATCAACCATTCATCATTGTAAGTATCACGGTCTAGGTTATCAAGGAAAGTTTCAATCTCCTTGTAAGTGTCCTCCGTGATGTCACGTCGCTTCTCAACCTCAATCTTCAGAGCGTTAGGCTCTGGATTGATATCGTACTCACCGATGTATTCCTGAATCGTCTGAAACAACAGACGGTTAGTAAACATATCGAAGTATTCATCCTTAATGAAAGGCAAAACCTTTCGACAGTAATCTTCCTCAAGGATAAGTTTACTGAGTGCAATCTCTTCGATCTTTAGGCTCATTGATAATGTAGATAGGTGGTCAATTCATACTTGTCATTACTGATAGGAGCGTTGTCCGAGTAAGGAAACGTCCATCCAGGTGGATATAATACCACATCACCTTGCTGTGGTTTAATTTTGAGTCCGACTTGGGGGAATTCCATTTCGCCTCCCTCCTCAACATCGTTAAGGAAGAATTTGTATGCTAGGAATCTCTTAGCAGAGTCAGCATCACCAACGTCGATATGTAAACCGAAGTTATCCCCAGTCTCGACATTGTATTTATTCAATTTGATTTGCTCTAGGTTATTCTTTGCTGCCCAGAATTTCTCGCAGTCCAATTCCTTCATGTATTCATGTGCAGACCACTGAATGATAGGTACAATCTGTTGTTGGATTGCATTCCACTCATGATCTCCCTGATCTGCCAAGAAAGAAATGTTGAGGATGTTATATTGTGGGACACCATCGTCCCACCTCATCATCTTGTCTGAAGTATCTGCTTTAAGGACAGCATTACGGCATACATTAGGATCAATCACCTTAGGATAGATCTTGATCCAATCCTTATGATCCATATGAAAACTCCTGCTCTGCTGCTTTGTCGAGTTTCATCATTACTTCGGGGGTGAAGTATTTTTCAGGGTCAGAAAGAATAGACTTAGGATAAACAGAAGATTCACCAAACTTGATACGATTACCGACTCGTTGGAAGACTCCATACTTCTCACCCAACTCCAGTAGTCCGAAATAGCGGTCAAGTCCACGCTCGTCATAGAAAAGACGGGTTTCAACAACTGTATTCTCCTTACTTAAACGCGACTTAGCAGTCTTTGCTTTGATAATGTTTCCAATGATTTCCTTACCATCCTTCTCCTTTTTCTTTGAGAGATAGATGATTGTAGATGCAGCATACTTGAGTCCACTGCCTCCACCCATTTCCTTTGTAGGTACATAAGATCCGATAACATCGTAAGTGTGGTTGGTAACGATCATGGGCACGTTTGCCTTACCTAATTTAAGGGTGAGCACACGGAAGATAGACTTAACTACCTGTGCCCGTGACATATCGCGGGTTTCTTTACCCGCTTCGGTATCCTCAATCTCCTTAGAGGTTGAGAGCATCCCCAAAGAGTCTAGCACAAACATCATAGGTTGGCGAGACTCTTCAGGCATCTGTAGATACTTATCAATAATCTTAATTGCCTGTTGCCTAAACTCCTGCACTGTTGTAACAGGGACAATAACCATACGCTTAGAGTCAATCTTGCGTGACTCAATCATATTCTTACTGATAGCAGACTCAGATTCAAAATAGATCACACCTGCATCAGGATCCATGTCAAGAAAATGCTTGACAATACCAAGGCAATAGAAAGTCTTACCAGTTGAAGACTCGCCTGCCAGAGCTGTAATCTTATTGGACGGGATGCCACCATAGATCGATCCAGATACCAGTGCATTAAAAATATAACTGCCAGTATCGATATAAGAGGTGGTGTCACCCGCTGCAACTCCGTCTGAAACCAGACCAGCGTATTCATTATCGATCTCCTTTACGATATCAGAAAGAAAATTCACGACCAAAGTGCCTCCAGTGTATTAATTTTTTCGGGTTTCCAACCAATGGTGTCTAAGATCACAGTCAAAGGGTCAAGGAAACTCTTCTTAAACTGTAAGTCATAGTCTATGCTTTTGTCAAGCCCAAACTCGGTTGGAAGAGTTTGGAAAAATGAGATCACATTCTCGTTGATCTGGTTTGGTGTCCTCAGCATCACATACTTAATCTTCTCACCCTCTTGGATAATGGGATACTTGTGTGCGAGTTTTCTCTTCTTAATATAGAAGTTATACAGCAGTGCTCCTCGCACATGCATGGGGCATCCCTTACCATAGATGGTAGCAGGCGACGAATTCTTTGCCACGTTGTTACATCCACGGGGGAATGCAATCTCCTCCACAGGCATCGCTTCAAACCTCTCACGGAAGTCAGCGATAAACTTTTGCAACTCATCCTCTGTGCCATTCATGATGACCTTCAGAGCATCCTTAATAGCGGTGCGACAGGGTGCAGGGGTAGAAGACTTGACTGCTTCAATGCCGTTGATCTTAAGTTTAGGAGTCTTATATCGGACACCCTCAGAGTCAAACACATTGAGAATATATCTCTTCTTAGCAGTCCAGATGCCACGGTTAGCGATATTCTCTCGCTTCATGATCATCTTCTGATCGTAGGCATTTACATAGGTCGCCAACGCTTCATAAGAATTTCCAATATACTTCTCAAATTCCACTTGACACACCTTGTCAAGGAACCCAACAATACTTTCATCGCTCGCCTCTCTGCCCTTGAATACCTCGTGTACAAAAGGACCCAGATTGAGATAGATGGAATCAGTATCAGCAGCAATAACGTAGTCAACATCAGTAGTCCTCAAAATTTTATTAAGGTAAGTATTCATTCTGTTTTGAATCCATCGGATACTTACCTGTCCCGATAGAGTAATCGCTTCAGCGTTTGCCAAAGAGTAGTATCGGAAGTATTGGTTTCCGATGGCTCCATAGGCGGAGTTGAGTTGGATCTTTCTTGCCATTTGGATGTTGTTGAATTTTGACACATCCTTTTGTAATGCCAAGGTTTCTGCAGGTGTGGTGGCATCTTCGAGATTTTGCTTAGCGGCA
>NHGE01000024.1 GCA_002172375.1 Euryarchaeota archaeon TMED129
ATGAATTATCGGGCAAATTACAACTTGCACAGATGGATGTAGATGAAGTAGATATTGAGGAAGCTGAAGCTGACTATTCCTCATTGGCCTAGAGAAAGANTTCTCCACATTCTGGACAGGGNANAGTAGGCATCCAAACGCCAGGCATAAATCCGCAATTAGTGCAGATAGANGNCTCCAGATTNTTATCAAAACTCATCGAAATAGTTCACTTAATTTTTGAGANAATGTNATTATTATTATACTTTTCAAAAAAGGTCATGGTCCAAAGCAATCACTTATTGGCCACTGTATCTTCGGACGTATAGTAAGGTAGGTGTATGTCTATGTCAAATTCTATCAAACTTCCCGTTAAAAGAGGTTTTGGGATAACTGATAGAGTCGATAAATGGTGGAATAAGCCATTTTGGATGGGATTTGGCCTTTCTCTGGCCCTCATATATACGGCACTACGTGTACTAGTNTGGAATGGAGAAATACATTATGATAACCATAGAGTGACTTCTCCAATATTTTCACCTGATGTCATACATATTTTTGATTTACAAACTCCGAAATGGATGAATTCNGCATTNTTGATACTATGGATTCCATTTGGTTTCAGAGGTACTTGCTATTANATGCGTAAGGTGTATCATAGAGTATTTTTTCAAAATCCAACTGCATGCGTTGTAGCAAAGCCGAAAATTAATTATAAAATCGAATACAAGGGAGAAAAGGGTTTATTCATCCTTAATAATATCCACAGATACATGTTGTATCTAGCAATAATAATCCTCTCCATGAAGGTCTATGATGTATATCATACTATGTGGTTTGATGAAGCTGATGGAAGTCATTCTTTTGGTATTTCTATTGGCACCTTGGTTCTAGCTATTGAATCGGCGTTATTATTCATGTATGTNGCATCTTGTCATGCATTTAGACATCTTTTTGGAGGTGGAATGAATCAATGGAGAAATGGAATTAGTGGAATATTTGGAAGATTACATATAAAAATTAGTAATCTNAATATTGAGCATGCATTTTGGTTTTGGACAAGTTTAGTTATGGTATTTTTAGGAGATTTATTCGTTTGGGCAGTNGCTGAAGGGATGATAGAAGATATTCATTGGAAAATATGAGAGGTTTTAAGAATGGATGAAAAATATGTTACACATGAACATGATGTAGTAATCATTGGNGCAGGNGGAGCAGGNCTTAGGGCTGCTATCGAAGCTAGCAAAACAGGACTAAAAGTTGCTATGATTTGTAAATCNATGCTAGGAAAGGCTCACACAGTAATGGCCGAAGGAGGGGCAGCGGCCGCTCTTGGTAACAAAGATCCTCGTGACAATTGGCAAACACACTTTAGAGATACNATGAAAGGTGGAAAATACCTAAATGACTGGAGAATGGCAAAAATTCATGCTCAGCAAGCACCTGATAGAATAAGAGAATTGGAAACATGGGGAGCAGTATTTGATAGAACTTCCAAAGGCCTTACCAATCAACGTAATTTTGGAGGCCACACATATCCAAGATTGGCACATATAGGCGATGCCACGGGCTTGGAATTAATTAGAACATTACAAGAAAAGGGAGTTCATATGGGCATGGATGTGTTCATGGAATTTACAGTACGTGAATTATTCACAACNGAGGGAAAAATTTCAGGCTGTTTTGCATATGATAGAAATGATGGTTCATTGCATGTTTTCAAAGCTAAAACAATTGTTATGGCAACAGGAGGTGCAACAAGATGTTGGGCTGTTTGCTCTGGTTCTTGGGAATATACAGGTGAAGGTTATGCTTTAGCATACTGGGCTGGTGCAGAGATTGGAGACATGGAATTCATACAATTCCATCCAACAGGAATGATTTGGCCACCGTCTGTTAAAGGTATTCTAGTAACTGAAGGAGTTCGCGGTGAAGGAGGTATGCTTACTAATTCTGAAGGTAAACGATTCATGTTTGATTATGTTCCTGAAATGTATAAAGATGAATTTGCAGATACGGAAAAAGAAGCTTTGGAATGGGTTTCTGAAGTAGTTGATGGAAAACTGGCTACTGTAAGAAGACCTCCTGAATTATTAACTAGAGATGTTGTTGCGAAAGCAATCAATTCTGAAAGAGATGCAGGAAGGGCAAGTGCCCATGGAGGCGCATATCTTGATATTTCATGGAGAGAGCCTGAACAAGTGAAAAAGAAACTTCCAGGAATGTATCATCAATTCAAAGAATTGGCTGCAGTAGATATTACAATTGAGAAAATGGAAGTTGGACCAACTGCTCATTATGTTATGGGAGGAATAAAGGTTGATCCAGAAACTCAAGAGACTACTGTCCCTAGAATGTTTGCAGCAGGAGAAGCAGCAACNGGATTGCATGGAGCTAATAGATTAGGAGGTAATTCATTATCAGATTTNATNGTCTTTGGCAAAATTGCTGGAGAAAANGCTGCCCTAATGGCAAAAAATNTAGANAATTTTCTTGATATAGACAATTTACAAATTGAAANGGCNATTAAAAATACTTTGGCACCTCTAAATCGTANAGGAGGGGAAAATCCNGCAAAGGTTGTAGAAGATTTGAGAGAAATGATGCAAAATAAAGTNGGNATAATTAGGACTGAAAAATTATTGAAAGAAGCATTACAAGATTTGGATGATTTAGAAGTTCGTTCAAAAAATACGTATGCTGGAGACAGTAGAATTTACAATCCGGGATGGCATCAAGCACTAGAGCTTGATGCAATGATAGATGTTAGTAGGATGTGTGCACTAGCAGCACTGCACAGAAAAGAATCGAGAGGCGGCCATACTAGAGATGATTTTCCTGTTCCTGACTACAAGTATTGGGGCAAAATAAATAGTGTTATTACAAAGAAAGATGGGATGTCAATAGAGCATCGTAGTTATCCACCAATTGATAAAGAATTGAAAAAATTATTAGACATTGAAGATTTGCATGAGGAGGAATGAAATGAGTGAAAAAGTAACATTCAAGGTTTTTCGAGGAGTACCTGATAACGATGGAGACCCTTTTGGAGAGATGGTTGACTATACTGTTGAAATGGATGAGGGAATGGTAGTACTTGATGTCATACATAGAATACAGGCAGAACATGCTCCTGATTTATCGTGTAGATGGAATTGTAAAGCAGGTAAATGCGGATCTTGTTCAGCAGAAGTGAATGGAAAACCACGTCTAATGTGTATGACCAGAATGGAAGAAGTAATGGAAGAAACTCCNCAAGGAGAGCCGGTTCTAGTTAAACCAATGCAGGCATTCCCTCTTACGAAGGATTTGGTTACCGATACTTCATGGGCGTATGAAATGAATAAGAAAATGGTCCCAATAAATGGNCCAGAAGAAAAAAATTGGGAATTTAATCAAAATGAGGCCAATAGAATACAAGAATTTAGAGCTTGTATAGAATGTATGCTTTGTGTTAATACATGCCACGTTTTGAGAGAACATGAAAAATTTGACGAATTTGCTGGCCCTAGATTCTTCGTAAGACTAGCAGGACTAGAGATGCATCCTCTAGATGTTGAAAATAGAATACCAGAAATAAAAGAAGATTTTGGAATAGGTTATTGCAATATAACAAGATGTTGTACAGAAGTTTGTCCAGCAGGCATAAATATAACAGATAATGCCATAATACCTCTGAAGGAAAGAGTTATTTCTGAATATTATGATCCAATATCTATGTTGGCTAAAAAAATTGGATTAAGAAAATAAACTTATACGAATTATATTCTGTCGATACGTATTTTCTTTACATTTGCCTTATTAATCATATCAGGCAACCATGCAGGTGCACTGGCAGGTTTGGGCACCATTTCTTTCTTACCAGTAAAGACATGTACCTTTCCTGTCCCTCTCTCTCTGAGCCTAATATCGGTCTCGCCTCTCGTTGCAGCTTTGAGCGCTGCACCTCTAGGTTGTTTACTGTGGAACACTTGTGTCGTATCCTTTCCACCTTTCATCAATACAAAATATTTCTTTTCAGTCATAGACAATTCTCCAAACCTTACGATTCTAAATTAGATAATTAACCTTTGGGAAAATAAATGCCATTAATAGCCCAAAAGAGAAGATTGCATTACTTGGGAAACTAAAATTCTGCACAAGCCAAGGTTTTGGTATTAGAGATTCCCGAGATGGATCTTATTGATTCAACTACCATTCCCGCTATTGTGCCAATACCATCTGCTTCAATTTTTATGATTATATCATAATCACCAAAAAGGTGATTAATATCTGACACAAAACTTAATTTTGATAGTTGCTCAAAAACACTAGTTTCTGCACCTGGTTCAACATTTACCAATACATAACCGGATGACATATTTAATTCGGAAGGGGCATTAGTGAATCAACTCTTCGGCCTAAAGTGATAAAAATCGATGCGATGATTAGATATCCGATGACCCTGCCTCGCTGATTTATGGCCGAAGTCGTAATAGTGAGAGAATGCAAACATGGGCAAGTCAGGGTACTATTTGGTAACATCACCACAGTTGAAGGCGATATTATGGTAATACCTGCAAATAATCGACTAGCAGGAAGAGAGGGTTTGGATGAGCGGATGCAACTTGCTGCAGGCCCAGAATTGAGAGATTTTTGTACAAATATAGCAAAAGAAAGACGTAAAGAAAATCTACAACCATGTGGAGTAGGAGAAGCGGTTACATCTCCCGGATTCAATCTACCTGCAGAACATCTAGTTCATGTGGTTGGGCCTGATTGTAGAAGGCCTTCACAAGATAATTTCAGGAGAGAGTTATTAAAAAATTCTTATGATGCATTATTTGAACAAGTAGAAAAAATAGAGCCAAGAGAAACATTGGTTTTGCCCCCTCTGGGAATGGATGTTTTTGCATATCCTCATAGAGAAGGTGCAAGAAAAACTATGGAAATAATACTACAATGGATGGATGGCGAGGATGATCCTGGAGTAAGAATGGTTTTGATTGTTACACATGAAGATAATTTTCTTAATAATATGAAAACAGTATACAGAGAAGGAGAAGATCAACTTCCTGGCATTGAAAGAACTAGAGATTTCCGCAAAGGAAAATTTGAATGATTACTGGGAATGTAGATTAATTGCTTCTGTTAATGAAAGCCTACCTGTAGCTACAGACCTGGCTAAATTAGATGGTATGGTTGATCTACCATGACTTGCCAAACGACTTATGCGTTGTATCTCTCTTACTTCTCCTTTGGTTGGAATAACTTTTAATTGATTAAAAATTCTAATTCCCGATTTTAAGCCAATATTTTTGGCAGATGATACATGATCATGCCTTGAACCAAGAGAAGTATTCTTCTCATCCACTAATTCAACATTAAAACCCTGACCAAGACAGTTGTTAACAATCCTGTTGGATAGGGTTTTGGGGCCTCTACCTATTCTGATGATCGAGGATTTGGGAGAAATGTAATATATTATTTGATTGATTTCTGATACTACTGAATCAATATCTTCAAGTTGTAAAGAGTCTATTAGTTTACCATCAGCGAACCAAGCTAGACCGGGTCTTGGCCCGGTATCAATACCAAAACTAAGTAATTTTACATTTTCTCCAGCCAATAATAAATTGATATGTTTTTGTACAGTTGCATTGACTAAATCAATATCACAAGGAATTCCTTTTTTATCTGAAGATTGTTGAACTTCTTTATGTGTGCCAAACCAAAAAATAATATCAGAAGGGAGAGGTTTATCATATTCTAGTTGTATATACTTTATTTTTGATTGACGTAATTTTTTGATTAGTCTGTAAGCTAACTGGAAGTCATCAGTCCTTACTGCGACCCGTGCCATATATGTCTGAAGAAGTAGGGGTGTTTTAATTAAACTAATAAATAATTAGTATTAGGCTTATTTCGATATATTTTTACATTGCTAAAATGGTCATTTAATCACGTTATCTATCGATGTAGTCAAGTACCCTCACAATGCGCTACCTTCGTGGGAGTCAATTACGAGAGGGAGTTACGAGCTGTTTTGGCTGGAGAATTAAAAGGTGTAAGAGCAGTCATAAAATCATGCTCTGAAATAGAAAGGGCTCAAGCGATGCAAGTAATTCAAAGGCCATTCCTCGTAGTTAGGGCACCTGGAAGCGGTTCAGAAGGCACAGGAGACTTATTGGCTCTGAGAGGAGACATATGTTTTCCAATAGAAGTTAAATCCTCAAAAGAAAATAAACTCTATCTTTCTGGGAGAACTATTGATCAATATAATGCATTAAAAGAAGTTGGTGAGAGGTGTGGTTTGATGCCCCTATATGCATATAGGCTAAAAGGAGTGAGGGGCGATAGTTGGAGGATAATGAGAGTAGAGAGTAGTAATTTGAGTGGTAAGTTAAGGCAATTATCTAGAAAAATACCTCCACTGCCACTTACTAGGAATGGNACTCCCTATTTAGGATGGGAGCACGGCATGCCACTGAATAGATTCATTGCATTGGTATGTGGTTCAGATAGTCCTTACAAAATTGAAGGTCNTGTAGATAAAATACCAATTGAAAAAATACTTATTTGAGAAATATAAATTCAATCTTCGACNAAACCATCCCATGCTCTCATATAGTCAATAAATTTTCCACTAAGATCTGCTTCTTCCAAATGTAAACTTGAAAAGGGTGGTTTTTGAGGTTTATAATCTTGGTTTGAAATTTCTATAGCCCAGTCTGGATGTGCAATGCCTGCTCTAGCTACGCCAACAAAATCAGCACCTTGGGAAAATACAGATTGGACATCAGCGTTATCCCATACTCCTCCAGTACAGATGATTGGAGGCAAATCACTAATTGTACTTGTAAACCATTCTGTGAGTAAACGAGGATCATCTGGTTCACATTTGGAAGGTGAGAAAGAATCCCAGCATGATAAATGTAAAAAATCTATACACTCATCTCGTAAAATTTTAGCTAAGGAGATACTGTCATGCAATTCAATACCAATTTTATTAATTTCAGGAGAAATTCTAACACCAATTAAGAAATCTTTGGAGGTTTTCGACTTTATTGCGCGTATTATTTCGATAAGAAATTTTGATCTATTGTTGATACTACCTCCCCACTGATCTGATCGCCTATTAGTCTTAGAACCTAAAAATTGACTAATTAGATAACCATGTGCTCCATGTAATTCTATACCATCAAAACCGGCCTTATAACATCTTAATGCTGCATCTCTAAAATCATTAATTAATCTATAAATATCATCTTCTGTGGCCTCACGGGAATATTTACTATAAGATTCCTCACAACTATTCTTACTTGCTGAAATAGGTTGAAGATTGGTTAATTTTTGAGGTGAACGCATTCCAGCATGAAAAATTTGAGCTATGGATATTGCACCATTTTGTTTTAGATTGTTGGCTAATTCAGACAAACCAGGTATATGAAAATCATCAAATGTTCCAAATTCTCCTTCCCATCCTTGACCATCTCGTGAAACATGAGTTGCTGCTGTAGTAATTATTCCAAAACCACCTTTAGCCCTTCTTGTGAGCCATTTTATTTCGTTATTTGATAAAATACCATTTTCATAACTCTGTTTATTAGTCATAGCGGCCAATACTGCCCTATTTCTGGCAATATGTCCAGTTCTTTGGAAAATAAATTTTTGATTAATAATAGACATAAATTACGCCTTTCTTACAATAATCCCCGCTTCACTCATCATTTCTGAAGCTATGTCAAAATCGGATTGCCATCTATCCGGTATTTGGACATTTGAGGGGTACACAACTTCACTAACTCCTGCCTGTATTAACGATCTGGTACATCGAGAACAAGGTGGCCATGTAACATATGCCATTGTACCTTTGAGTGAGACGCCAATACGAGCAGCATGCATAATTGCATTTTCTTCCGCGTGACAAATCATTGGATATTTTTGATTACGATCTTCCAATCTCTCTGAAGTGTCATCTATTCCTCTAGGAAAGCCATTAAATCCTGTTGATCTTATTTCTCTATCTTCTCCAACTATAACGCAGCCAACTTTAGTAGAAGGGTCTTTGCTCCATTCTGAAATATGTCTTGCCAAATCAATAAATCTTAGATCCCACTTACTTGCCATAATATCATGGCGCGTGTATAAGGCTAATCATATTGTCTATTTTAGTGGAGGATGGATAGTTAAGATATCATACAAATCTAAAGAATCCCGAGTGATTACATAATTCATTATTTCTCCTACTAAATATATGCTACCTATTATTAACACGGAGCAATTCAACTNTTTAGCTATTATTTCTGCCCTCAATAATGCTTCACCTGGATTATTAATTTTCTCTAATTTTGTATAATTTAATTCTTTTAATTGATTCTGAATCTCTCCTGAAGTGACTGGAGGTTTGCGACCGTTGTGTGGTTCAGTAATTATTGTGTGTGAAATTTTTTCTCGACTATTAAAAGGTGACATTGTTTCTTTTAGATTAGTTTTGTAAGACATACCAATTATCATCACGACTTCATTTTCGATTAGATTCAGTTCATTTTCAATACTTTCAACATTGTGTGCAGCACTGACTCTACATCTTATCTCTGGAATCCAATTAATTTTATCTTCAGATCTACCTGGCCAATCAAGTTCATAATTTCCTATTGACCAACCCAAATAATCAGCTATAATTATTGCAAATTCTCTAGAAATTTGCCACGCATTTTTAGATTTTGGACTAAACCATATCAAATCGCTTCCGGCAGTTTTAGTGAAAACTTCTCTCACGTCTTGATCTGGATGATATAGTGAAAATAATGGTTTATTTTGGCGATATATTGCTGCCTTTTCCGATGCTATTTTTACTAATGTATCTCCCAAAATCTCGGAATGATCTTTTGANATAGTTGTTATAGCACATATTTCAGCTTCAACTAACCTTGTACAATCGAGTCTTCCGCCCAGTCCTGTTTCAATAATTGC
The DNA here is from genome assembly GCA_002172375.1 of Euryarchaeota archaeon TMED129. Classification (GTDB taxonomy): domain Archaea; phylum Thermoplasmatota; class Poseidoniia; order Poseidoniales; family Thalassarchaeaceae; genus MGIIb-O3. The sequence continues at coordinate 8,935 of NHGE01000024.1, forward strand.
GACATCTACTTCCGCTTCTGAAAAAGCGAGTAAAGAAGTAAGAAATGTTATTTCAAAAAATGTAGGTTGGATAATTGGTTTNATCAATGATGCCTTATACACAGAAAGTAGACATTTGTCAAAAATTTCTGCACTCACAGGCCTTCCATCAACTCTTATTCTTTCTTCAACAGTGATTAAATGTGGAGAGGAGAAAAAGCCAATTAGAACTTTATTTTTAGAACCGATTGCCGAAAGATGTGCGCATAATGAGCCTTTNCCATTAGTCCCTGCTACATGTATTGAAGAAAAATTTTTTTGTGGATTATTAAGTCTTTGAAGCATGTCCGAACAATTATCTAATCCTAATTTAATTCCGGAATTAATACTATCTTGTAACCATATTCTAGGTGTGGCAGTACTCTGGCCTGTATCGCCCATGAAAGGGTCAAAGTGAAATGTGTATTGAATGTCGTGGANGCATGTCAGAGTATAGATGGTCAGAAACATTACAGGCTATGCGCGAACAATGGGCTTCAATGACTGGAATGGCAGGAATGTTTGTTAGTTCTATTTTACTAGGATTATTTATCCAGCCAATTTATAATCATGAGGATGCAAGGGCTTTTGGAGAAGAAGGGACAACAAAAGGCGTGAATATTTTATTTGAACTAGTAATGATATTTATTTTTACAATAATAATAATATGGCTTGCAAGAAAGGGNTTAGATTATTTGATTAAAAGCATTGTTATGTTGGCTTTGTGGTTCAGTTTACTATATTCGATTTGGCCATTTATGTATCTTCTAGTAGTTCTATTTGACAATATTACTAATGGATTCTTGTCAGTAGACAGATTGGAATTACTTATGATATTAGGATCCTTGAGTGTAAGTATAGGNCTTATGATTTTATTAAATAAATTTCCAGAATGGTATGTGGTNAATGGTGTTGGAGTTTTGGTTGGAGCAGGTGTCATTACAATGATTGGNGTATCATTCACACCCATATTGATAATTATTTTNATGACTTTAGCGGCCATATATGATNATTGGGCAGTAAACAAGAGTAAACATATGTTNGAATTNGCAGATACAATGATTGGACTGAAGTTGCCTGTTTTATTAGTTGCTCCAAAAGAGAAAGGATACACATTCATAGACGAAACAGATAAAATAATGCAGAATGATGACATTGAATTAATGAANGACGATAAAAAGGCATCAAAAAATAAATCCAGGGATGCATTATTTATGGGNCTTGGTGATGTTATTTTTCCAGGAATGTTGGTTATTTCAAGTGTTACGTTTTTGCCAGAAATAGGTCCGGCAATATTTGATTTTTGGCCGGGCACTGTTCCTATTTACTATGGGCCAATGTTAGTTGGACTAGGTACGCTGGTTGGAGGTTTGTTCGGTTATCTAGCTCTAATGACGCAAGTAGCAAGAGGGAAACCACAAGCAGGACTTCCTTTATTGAATGGCGGGAGTATTCTCGGGTACATCATATCAGGAAGTATTGCGATCGGATTTGACCAACTATGGCATAACATCACCCTATTATAATCAAAATTGCCGATTGATTGAAGGGTGAATGTCTATTCCTAGACTTCGTTAGTATGTTAGACATGAATATGTTTAGAGAAAATAAAAATATCATTCTTGCTGATCATGATAAAAGAAATATTCCTTATGANAATATCAATGAAGTTATTAGATTGGATAAAGAATGGCGTAAAGCGAGATATGAATCGGACGTATTGCGTAAAGAACGTAATGAAGCAGCCAGAGGTATTGCAGCGGCCAAAAAAAATAATGANGCAGAAGAAGTTGAAAGAATAATGAAAGAAGTAGCAACTATAGGTTCAAAAATTGANAAGCTGGGAATATTAGCTGATGAGTTTCTAGAAAAAAGAGATGCTCTGAGAATGAAAATTCCGAATATACTTCACGAAAGTGTCCCTGTAGGAGAAAACGATCAGAAAAATACATTACATAGTTTACATGGNAATAAAATAGAATTAGATTTTTCTGCAAAAACGCATAATGAAATCCTAGAAGAGAATGCTTGGGTTGATTTAGATAGGGCAGCCAAAGTAACAGGAAGCAGATTTTATTTCCTCAAAGGAGATTTAGCAAGACTTGAATTAGCATTACAAGTTTATTCTTCGAACTTTCTAATTGATAGAGGATATACCCTGATTCAACCTCCATTAATGATGAATAAAGAATCATATGAAGGTGTGACAGATCTTGATGATTTTGAGACTGTTATGTATGGCATACAACCAGATGGATATTATTTAATTGCTACAAGTGAGCATCCTTTGACTGCTATGAGGATGAAGGAAATAATTGAGCCATCTGAGTTACCAATAAAATTAGTAGGTATTTCACAATGTTTTAGAAGAGAAGTTGGAGCACATGGCCTTTCAGACAAGGGAATATGGAGAGTCCATCAATTTACGAAGATAGAACAAGTAATTATTTGTCAACCAAATGAGTCGTGGGAATTGCACGAAGAATTATTGAAAAATGCTATTGATTTGTGGGATAGTCTTGATTTACATTATCGTGTAGTAAATATTTGTACAGGAGATATGGGGACAGTTGCTTCAAAGAAATACGACCTAGAAGCATGGCTTCCTGGTGCGAAGGAATACAAAGAAGTGGTATCTTGTTCTAATTGTACGGATTATCAGGCAAATAGATTGAAAATGCGTTATCGGACACCGGAAGGTAATGCTACAGTACATACTTTGAATTCAACAGCAATAGCAACAAGTCGTGCACTAGTTGCGATTATGGAACAATACCAAAATAAAGATGGGAGAATTGCGATTCCTAAAGTGTTACAACCATTGATGAGTAATCAAAAATATTTACAACCATTAGATTATTGACTAATCTACAATTTCAACTAAAACAGCGCCCATGTCGACCTTTTGACCCACTTCATTGGATATCGAAATAACTTCTCCATCTTTTGGAGATTGTATTTTATGTTCCATTTTCATTGCCTCCATCACCATTAGACTCTGGCCCTTCCTTACTCTTTGACCCTTTTTGACAAGGATTTCAATAATTGTTCCTGGCATAGGAGCAACTAGGCTACCTTCACTTTGTTTTTGATTGGAATAACCAATCTCATGTGAATTTACTATGTGAATTCTACCGTCCAAATGTATCCAGTATGAATCTTTGACTTTAACCACGTGTGCTAATTTGGAAATTTTATCTATATTTACAAGAAATCGATCAAGATTAGAATTGTACGATATAGAAATATCTGAAATAGGAATTTCCTCACCTTCTTTCTTAACGGAGTTAAGAGTCATTTCACCTTCATTATCTGATAATTCGGCAGTATACCGAATATTTTCTTCTCCTATACTCCATTCCATATTTTAACCTCAAGGAAATATTCTCGATAATGTTCTAAATGGATCTCCAATATGTCCACTATAATCATCCACCATCTCACCACTCAATTGCCCCGGTGACTGTCTATTTACTCCTATTCTTTCTGCAGCTGATGCTATTGCAATTAGATGTGAGGGATTACTACTTGTTTGAATAAATAATGATTCGGGTGCATTTTCCAAGTAGTCAGTAGTTATTTGCCCTTCGAAAAATTCATCTTGTTTTATGACATCCCTCAAAAATCCTAAATTTGTCATAACTCCCAATATTATAAAATCGGAGATTGCCGTATCTAGTTTTCTCAAAGCAGTTTCTCGATTTGGAGCATGTACAATTAATTTAGCTAACATTGGGTCAAAATCAATAGTTATCTCATCACCTTCACGGAATCCTGAATCTAATCTAATACCTGGTCCATTTGGGAATTTCCATTTTGAAAGTGTGCCTGTTGCTGGCAAAAATCCATTTGAGGGATTCTCGGCATAAATTCTAGCTTCTATTGAATGTCCATTTATTCCTATATCCTCTTGATTTAGATTTAATTCAATCCCAGCTGCTATCTCAAATTGTTTCTGAACTATATCTATTCCAGTAATTAACTCCGTAATTGGATGCTCGACTTGCAATCTTGTATTCATTTCCAGAAAAAAGAATTGCTCGTTGGAAGACAGTAAAAATTCAACAGTCCCTGCTCCGACATAATTTACAGAATTAGCGGCTTTTATTGCTGATTCTCCCATTGATTGCCTAATTTCATCAGATAAAGCAGGAGAAGGAGCTTCTTCAATCACCTTTTGATGTCGGCGTTGTAAAGAGCAGTCTCTCTCATTCAGGTGTATGGAATTACCTCTTTCATCACATAGAATTTGTATCTCTACATGTCTTGCCTTTGTAAGTAGCCTCTCTACATATACAGTACCATCTCCAAATGCAGTAGATGCTTCTCTTGATGCAGCCTCATATTGTGATTTGAGGTTTTTTGGCTCATATACTGCTCGCATACCTTTCCCTCCTCCTCCAGCACTCGCTTTGAGTAACAGAGGATATCCCACTCTTGCAGCTGCTGCGGCCAGTGGGCCGATGTAATCCTCATCTTTTTCAATAAAAATTTCTTCTCCAGGAATTATTGGGACACCAGAATCAATCATTTTATTACGAGCAGATATTTTGTCTCCCATGATTTCTATTGATTTTGGACTTGGCCCTATCCATATTAGATTAGAATCAACTACAGCTTTTGCAAAATCAGAACGTTCGGAGAGAAATCCGTAACCTGGATGAATTGCTTCAGCACCAGAAATTTTTGCTGCATTAATTATTGCCTCTATATTCAGATAAGTTTCCGATAAAAGTTTCCCAGGCAGATGTATTGCCTCTTCGGATACCTCTACATGTAATGAATTAGCGTCGGAATCAGAATAAATTGAAATCCCTTTAAGGCCCAATTCTCTGGCAGACTGGAGTATTCTTACTGCAATTTCTCCTCTATTTGCAACTAATACGGAAGAATAAGGTTTTGGTGCATCCTTCATCCAGTCAGGAAACATATCAATTCCTCATTCTTCGCTCAACCAATTCGGTTTTCTTCTTTCGAGAAAGGAAGATAATCCTTCTTGGCCTTCTTTAGAGCCACGCATCTCACTAGTCTTATCTAAAGTGAATTGTCGAAGTTTAGAATCATCATCGTTCCAACGGTCAAAAATTAAAGTTAATTTTTTGGCTTCTGAAATAGCCATCGGACCTGTACTCATTACTTCAGTGATTATTTTCTCTAAGGAGGATTGAAAATCTTCACGAGTATCTACAATTTCATTGACAAAGCCTATTCTTAATGCTTCTTCAGAACTAACTCTGCTAGCTAACATGGATAGTCTACGAAACTGAGAACTTCCTATTTTACGATATACATATGGCCCTATTACTGCAGGCAATATGCCTAGTTTTGCCTCGGAAAGGGCTAACTGTGATTTTGATTCCATAATGATGTGATCTAAACAGGAAATTAAACCTGCTCCGCCGCCCAATGCAACTCCTTGAATTGTTCCTATAGTGAAACAAGGATGTGCCCAAAGAGAATGAAATAATTGGTCAAGGCGTTTAGAATCTTGTCTATTCTGCTCCGCTGTTTTTGATCCTGCTTCGCGCATCATGTTAATATCTGCCCCGGCGCAAAAATGCTTCCCGGCAGATTTTAATACTAAAATTCTGAGATATTGGTCACCATTAGAATCTTGTAAATCATTATTTTCTCCTACTGAACGTTCCTTGGTCCAAATCAATAATTGTATTAATTCATTAATTAGATCTTCGTTAAGCGCATTATATACTTCCTTACGATTTAATGTGATTGTTGCTACAGGACCTTCGATAGTCATAATACAATAGTTTGTCTCTGGTTTATAATCTGTTATTTTCAAATCATCACATCCTGAATACACCATAATTTTGTTCTGGCATTGGGGCGTTTAAAGAAGCAGAAATACATAATCCCAAAATATCACGTGTATCTCTTGGATCTATTACTCCATCATCCCAAATTCTAGATGTTGAATAATATGGAGATCCTTCTTTTTCATATTTTTTAAGTATTGGATCACGAAATTCGTTAAGAGAATTTCCAATCATAGGTATTTTTCCTTCTCTTTCTCTTTGATCTTGTTTTACTGTAGTCAGTACATCAGCAGCCTGTGGCCCGCCCATGACAGAAATGCGTGAATTAGGCCACATGAATAGGAATCTTGGGTCGAATGCTCGTCCACACATTCCATAGTTACCTGCACCATGAGAACCACCAATAACCACTGTAAATTTAGGTACCGGTACACAAGATACTGCAGTTACTAATTTTGCTCCATCCTTGGCTATTCCACCTGATTCAGCATCTTTTCCCACCATGAATCCAGTAATATTTTGTAAAAAGACGAGTGGTATTCCTCTTTGACCACATAATTCTACAAAATGTGCGCCTTTTAATGAAGATTCAGAGAATAGAATTCCATTATTTGCCACTATTCCAACAGGATAGCCGTGGATTTTTGCAAACCCGCAAACTAAAGTAGGCCCATATCGATTTTTAAATTCATGAAATTTAGAGCCGTCGACAATTCTTGAAATTATTTCTCTAACATCATAAGTAGTTCTATTGTCCATTGGTATAATTCCCATTAACTCATCAGAATCATATATTGGTTCTTCTACAATTCCTGTTTCAAGTCTATATTTCGGCTTTATATTGAGGTTTTCTACAATATTTCTTACCATATGTAACGCTTCTTGTTCATCATTGGCAAAGTGATCTGCGACACCTGAGTCCCTAGTATGAACATCGGCTCCTCCTAATTCTTCAGCAGTTACTTCTTCACCAGTAGCAGATTTAACTAATGGAGGTCCAGCAAGAAAAATTGTACCATTTCCTTTGACAATAATTGATTCATCAGACATTGCAGGTATGTATGCTCCTCCTGCAGTGCATGATCCAAGAACGGCTGCTACCTGCGAGATTCCTTTACTGGAAAGTATTGCTTGATTTCTAAATATTCGGCCAAAATGTAATTTATCAGGGAATACTTCATCTTGAAGAGGTAGAAATGCTCCTCCAGAATCAACCAAATAAATACATGTTAAATTATTTTCTTCTGCTATTTCCTGTGCTCTGATATGTTTTTTAACAGTTAAAGGATAATATGATCCTCCTTTGACAGTTGCGTCATTTGCAACAAACATACATTGTTTACCATGTACTACGCCTATTCCAGTTACAATTCCAGCAGAGTGTGCACTGCCATCATAAGAGTCAATTGCTGCTAATGGAGATAATTCTAAAAAAGGCGTTCCTGGGTCGCAAATATCTGAAATTCTTTCTCTTGCCAATTTTTTATTTCGGCTACGATGGCGTTCAACATATTTCTCTCCTCCTCCTAGTTTTACTTTAGCTAACTTTTCTCTTAAATCATCTACCAAGGCAATATTTTTTTCATTGCAGCGAATAAATTCTTGACTTCCGGAATCAATACGTGTGGGTAGCCTCTCCATAGCCCTCAACACTCGAGATGGCCTCCAAGTATTCAATTGAATTGTTTAATATTTAAAAATTAAATAATTAGACTCCTAAAGCGAGTCGGAAAACATCTCGAAGTCCTGGAGCCATCCCAACAACCAACATAGCCAATCCAATTAATAATCTTAAATGCTGTTGTCTATTTTCAAAGTTGGAAATGGTAAAGAAATACCAAATTAATAATCCTAATCCTAACTTAATTACAACAAAACCTGCAGCTGTATCAAATTGTTCGATAATCCATGCTGAAAATACGTGCTTCTCTTTATAATTAAAATAATCAATACCGATCCATGTAGCTAAACCATCAAGTAATTGTCCTGCTACAGCTAAAAAGACAACAGGAGAAGCCCCTATCGCTTTCTTACGTAATGACTCGATGAGATCTTTTTCTGGTGAAACNAATGCTAAATAATCTTCTTCAGTCATTGAACCCGGTAGTATACCAGCAACTAATCCATGATTGGAAAGTTCCTCTATCGCAGGAGAACCAACATTATACATAAAATATGCAAGAAGAGAGGGTAGGCCAATTACAACCATTACTGGCCAAAAAACAAGTTGTTCACTGGAAACATGCGTTGCATAAGCTGAAAGTGCCCCAATGAATATCAAAGAACCTCCGAGNCCCACTGAATAAACTAATCTNTGTATTGGAGTGAAAATTTTCAATGACTTATTTAGTAATTGAGGCAAGAAAATAGCGAAAATTCCAATTANTAATAAAAGNGTTAAATCTATTTCTTGGTTAGTAACTTTATTGCTGTTNGAAATTGATGAAACNTAAATAAAAAATTGTAAAAGAATTAGTAAACTAGATACTAATTCTATTTCTCTTTCTAATTTTTTCTCACTTTTCGATTTTTTCTGAAGGATATANGCTATTGAACCAGCGGATATGACCCAAAAAGCAGTTTGAAAATGAACTCCTGGGCTAACAAAATATGGAGCTAAATTGGAGTCAAACATTTGTGCATCTTCAACAACTTCACCAAAAACAGCCCAAAGGACATAAGGAAATAATGCTATTAATGAATAGTCACTTGAATCAATGCCTAAAAATCTTAACAATGCGGCCAATGAAACTACAAACATGGCTAAAATAAAGGCATAAGTCAAAGTATTTACTGTATTATATCCTGCGTCTGATGTTTCCTCAGCAATTATTGGATCCAAGTAATAGTCATAGATGAACTCTGTGAGGGGATTTTCGATATTTAATAATGAAAGAAATAAGCCGGAAAAAAATAGTATAAAGGATGCTAGAATTATGTTTATAGCCCATCTTTCATAATCGTATAACTCTTCTAAATGATTAGNCATTGTACCGGCGAAGAGNCTANTGTGCTTAGGTGTGGCGGTTTNTTTACTCNTCTTCATATACTATTTCTTCATCTTCAGCAAGTTCTAGCATATCATTAATTTCATTTTGGTCCTCAATATTGATTTGTGTATTTTTAAATTTTCTAGCAGCTTTTCTTCGAGCACTTGCTAAGCCGGGAACTAAGGCTTCGAAACCTGATTGTGACTCNGTAGTTTTATCTTGGTATGANTCAAGACTTCGGGANTGTAGNCGTTGNTTTCTCCTATCTTGTTCNANNCCNTACAAAACAGTNCCATGCTCAGATCCNCTCAATATNCCTTCAATGGCTGGNCCAGCAATTAACAAACTTTCATCATCNCCTATTATCAAAACTGTTGANCCATAAATTGATATTTCACANCCNGATAATTCTTCAATTAAACTCCTTATTCTGCCATTAGTACCAATTAATCTACTTCTCATTCTACGAANTTGATTAGGTTGACGNCCTACCCATTCTCTNATATCATACATCCTCAGAAAGATNTCGTCATTTAGTAGTTGTAATGCTCTTTTTGGTGCTAAACCTCTGCCTATTGCCATAATTAAATCTGGCATTTTCATACGTACTATAGGATCTATTGTTTCTGAATCCCATATTATGTTAACTTCACCAGATTGNGAATCTATTTGCAAAGANCCTCCACTCGCCTTTTCTATNAATTTACGAGTTTCTCCTCCCTTCCCAATTAGAACTCCGATACGATCTTTTGGTATGCGTGCTAGGTGCTCCATGAAACCTGTCATGAAGTCATATACTTTAATCTCCACCCGGGAGAGGTTTTAATTTTGGCACAGGTTCATCTAAAACTCTTACCAAACAATCCGTAAGATTTATTTCAAATCCTTTACGATTAATCCATTCCACTAGTCTAGTAACATCTCTGATTAAAAATTCTTCAGCATTGGGGTGTTGATTGGTAACGGCNTGTCCAACATCAATCACCCAAATATCTTTATCTTTCATCAATATATTATATTCACTAAAATCTGCATGAACCAAATTACAGGATTGCCAATTAATNGCTATTATATCTAAAAGATTTGAAAATATCTCTAATGGATTTTCAATTTCTATATCTCTTAATCTCGGACTTGCTTNCTCCTCGCCAACGAATTCCATAATCAACACATTTTTGAAATGTGAAATTGGTTGTGGAACTCTTACCCCATTAGCCCTCATTCGTTTTAAATTTCTATATTCTTTGCGTACCCAAATATTTACTAATTCTCTGTGACGTCTAGAAAGTCCTCCAAATCTTGGATCACCATCAATATATTTTGTAAGACTTTTGAAAACAGCATTAGTGGTATGAAATATTTTTACGGCAACTGGTCCATTATTACTAGTTGCATAGAAAACATGTGCNTCTTTACCTCTCGCTATAGGATATTCAATAGTATCAATATCTCCTTTTTGCATCAATTTATGTATTGCTAGAAGGGTTGAACTATCAAATACTTGATCGAAAACTCGCCTGTCTACCCATTCATATCGTCCTTTACCCATTACTCCCTGTATGCCATGTTCAATATCTTCGAATAATTTCTTAAACCTAGGCTCAGAAATCCATTCATGTTTCTTTTCACTCTTCATTAGAGAATCAAAGTCAGGCTCTAAGTCCCACTCTTTATCGTCTTTCATTTTTTCACCCGAAGAACGAGTCAATATCATCGTCAGCGTCATTTTCAACGGATGGAGGANTAATGTTAGATTCTTTGTTGACTTCGGGCTCTGAGGTTGTTTCAGTATTGATTTCTTCTTGTTCATTGATTTCAATATCTTCTTCTGTATTCAAATTTGTATCCTCAGACATTCCAAATAAATCGACTATTTCTGGTAATACACCCTTTCTTGAGAGATATAGTGATTGTGTTTTAGTATAACGCATACAGACATTGGCCTTCTCATCTTGAAATTCCCAAGGTTGTAGTGTTATCAGGTCTCCTTCTCTTACCCATTGTCTTCTTCGCATCTTCCCAGGGATTCGAGCAAGACGTGTTTGTCCATCCTCNCATATTGAACGTACTCTTCGTCCTCCAAGAATCATATCTGCTATTGCAAACATCTCATTCACTTTTCTATTTGGCAAGGGCACCCTAATTCTATCTCCGGATCCAGATTCTAGACGTGCAAGAAGTTCAGCATCGACCTTCTCTTCCCTACGTGCCATATGCTCCGGTCGATAGACTCCTATGTGAACTTGAGCATCGTTTCNCTAGGTTAGAGTAAAGATTGGGCCGCTTCATTCACCAAATCAAGTAAGTACTCTGATAACGGCCCAATACCCAATAAGAAAGTAAGAATAGCACAAATAATTATAGTAATTCTCANATAAATTGATTTGTCTAGAGGTTNTTCAACTACTGGTTCTTCAAAGAACATTATCAAACCTATTCTCAANTAATAAAATAATGAAATTGCACTATTGATCACTATTGAAAGAGCTAACCAAAATATAATATTGACACTAGTTATCCATGTTAATATCGTTGCAGATGATAAACTACCGGTGCCTGCAGAGACATTTACGATTCCATTAATCATTAATAATTTAGATAAGAAGCCTGACAAGGGAGGTATTCCTGCNAAAGAAAGCATGAATATNAACATGGAAATAGCTATCACAGGATCTCTCCTTGTTAATCCCTTTAAGCCATCCATATTGTGACTTAGTCCTTCATTTTCAAGCAAGGTGAGGACCAAAAATGCCCCNAATTTAAATAAAACTAAGATTGTTAGATGAAAAATAACAGCAGTTACTATNAGAACATTGGAATCCATATCNCCTAGTCCGCTCCCGATTGCAGCTATTGCAGCAAGCATATATCCTGCATGGGCAACGCTAGAGTAAGCCAGCATTCTTTTTGGATTATCGCTAGTTAAAGCGGCAAAATTACCCCATGTCATNGTAATTACAGAAATTAATGCGATTGCAACCATCCAATATGCTTCTACTCCTTCTTCAGAAGATGTAACAATAAGTAATATTTTCATTATGGCTACAAAACCCATTGCTTTAGATGCGGTTGCAAGTAATCCGGCAATAGGAGAAGAAGATCCAGAGTATGCATCNGGAGTGGCCAAGTGGAAGGGTGCTGCACCAACTTTGAAGCCAAAGGCAACGAGCATTAGGCCGATACCAATTCCAGCAAATGGATCAAGACTTTCCATAGCCGACCATGAAGATGTTAGAGAATCTATTTGCAGATTTCCATTCCACAAATAAAGTAAAGACATTCCATATATCCCAATAGCTGAAGCAACTGAACCAACAACAAAATATTTTGTTCCAGCTTCNCCTCCTATATCACTTTCCTTGTAAAAACCCACAAGGACATATGATGACAAGGATGCTAATTCTAGACAGACGAAAAGTAAGAATAAGTGTGTGGATTTAGACATAAGACACATGCCTAATCCAACCATCATCAAAAGAATGTAGAAATCTACTTGACGTCGATTATTCATTAATATTTTTATTTTAGTACTCAAAGAAGATTCAGAGTCTGTATTTTTTGGTATTTCAGGATTTGTATAAGGAGGCATTCTGTAAAAGGTTGCCACGGAAGTGATAAGTAAAGCGGAGGTAAAAATTAATGAAAATAAGTTAGTAAATTGATTTATCTCNATTACTTCGCCTATATTCCCATTTGTTTCTGCTTGAAGCATGATTAATGACATAATAAATGATGCAGTAAAGGTAATTATCGCTACTATGCTGGGAATGAAGGGATTGTTGACTTGAGTGAATCTTGTACCTCCAAACAGTACTGGTACAGAAGTTTTAGTGAGAGGTATTCTAATCTTCGTATCGCCTAAATTAGGAANTATTATCATTGCCAATATGCCAATAATCATCATANTCTCAGGCAACAATAATTCCAAAGAAATATCACTTAAAGAATTCATCTAAAAGCCTCCCATATCCAATCTATACTAGGACTCCAAGNATCAGTATTTTCCATAGCACTAATCATTACATCGGACATAAAGNCAGTACTCCATACAGACATCATATCCCAAAAAATAAATGGGAAAATACCNAAAATAATAGTAAAAATTCCTAATATGAACATACCTGTATTTTCATGCCAAGTTACATCACGAGGGGCATCACCATGAAGAGAATCAGGCAATATTCCTTGATGAGGATCGTCGGATTCGAANATAGTACGTTGCATAGANGTTAGATAATATGTTGCAGTAATGATTAATGTTAATGCAGGTAACATGACTAACCACCCAAAAGACATCCAGAATGCTATCAATATTGCAACCTCAGCGACGAAACCTGCCATCAAAGGAAGACCTAAGCTAGCCATCCAACCCAACATCATGTGACCTGAAAGATATGGAGAATGATGTGCTATTCCTCTCATTGAACCAATCTCTAGCGTATGATAATGATGTTTGAAAGCTCCTGCAACTGCGAAGAGTAGTGGGCTAATTACTCCATGTGCAAACATCATAAATAATGCGCCTGCAATACCAAGAGGTTGCATTGTAGCAATACCAAGGAAAATTAATCCCATATGTGAAACTGAAGAATAAGCAACCATTCTCTTGAGATTTGTTTGACCCATGCACACCCATGCTCCATAAACTAAACTTGCCATACCTAAGAAAACCAAAAGTGGCATAAAAATTATAGTCGATTCAGGGAAGAGTGTTACTGCAATTCTGAGAAAGCCATATGCACCCATTTTCAGCATAACTCCTGCTAATAACATAGAACCAGCTGTTGGAGCTTGGACGTGGGCGTCAGGAAGCCAAGTATGTACAGGAACACTTGGCATTTTTGTTGCAAAGCCTATGAGTAAAAGTATCCAAACAAAGTGTCTAAGTCCTTCATTAGGAATTAAATTATCTTGGATAGACATTTGAACTAAATCGAAATGATGGCCTGTCATACTCCCCATTCCAGGTATTGGAGTAGTATGGAAATACATCACTAGAATTCCTATAAGCATGAAAACACTTGCTGTAAATGTATAAATGAAGAATTTCATGGCAGCATATTTTCTATCTTCACCGCCCCATAATAGTATGAGTAAGAACATTGGAATCAAAGTTAATTCCCAGAAAACATAAAAGATGAATAAATCTAATGAAACGAAAACTCCCAATAAAGCTCCTTCCATAATTAATATTAGAGGATGAAAAATGTGACCTTTCTTTGCATCCCATTCTACGAGCATTGAAATTGGAATCAATAACGAGGTTAGCCAAATCATTGGAAATGAAAGAGCGTCTGCACCAACCTTCCACTGGACGCCTATAGAAGAAATGAGAGAAAATTGTTCGTTCTTCAAGACATATTCGCCGTGCAAAATATCAGTCCAATCTACACTACCAATTGTTCCAATGAACATCATTGTAGATATAGCAAACATTGCTAATGCAACTCCCATTGAAATATTACGAGTAATTGATTTTAGATTATCTGCGATTTCTTTAGGTAAAAATTGAGGTAAAATAATTAATACAAGACCTGTAAAAATAGGTACAAGAGTTATTATTGTTAAAATATCAAGATTCATTAACTTACCCCCCAAATCAATATGAATATGGAAATCATACCAACTGCAGCCATCAAAATATAGTCTCGGGCACTTCCTGTGGTTATTTTCCTAACCTCTAATGATCCAGAAACTGATTTAGATTCTACTTGCTTAATTATGCCGTCAATGATTATTCTATCAAACCATGCAGAAAAATTTGCAAATGGGATAACGGTTTTTGAAATTAAATATTCATAAAAATCATCAAAATATAATCTATTTTGTAATGCTTCAGAAAATTGTGATTTAGACATATTATCTACATTTTGACTGCCAAATTTACTTGAAAGAGACACTAACCAACCAATTATTGGTATGGCTCTTTCTCCCTCCTGTAGTTTCCCTCCGTGAACTCTTGCAGCAATAATTGGTCCAATAATGAAAGAAAGCACAATTGTTGTCCAACCGATAATTCTTGTATTCATATCAGAGGGTAAAAATGCATGATCTAAAGTGTACACTAATCCTTTCATTTTTAGATGATCTATATCCGATGATAAATAATGAATGATATCAAATAAAGCCAAACCAAAACCGCCAATCGCGGTTATCACTGTAAGAATCAAGAGTGGTTCTCTAATCCAAGGAGTTGCTTCATGAACATGATTTACAACATCATTTTTTGGCTCTCCTGCAAATGTCATTAGCCACATTCTCGACATATAAAATCCTGTCATCCCTGCAGTAGCAAGAATAAGAATAGCCGGTACAAACATTATTGGCTCATATTCTAATGCAGCCTTCCAAGTCTCGGCAATTATTCCTTCTTTGGACCAAAAGCCACCGATAAGAGGAACACCGATAATTGACATAGAGCCAAACATCATCGCTGTTGCAGTAATAGGCATCTTTGCAGCCAAGCCACCCATGTTGCGCATATCTTGTGGATCGAAATTGTGATCGTGATGATTGCCGTCACTTATGTGATCATGTGCATGATGGATTTCATGTATCACCGAACCACTCGCCATAAATAACATCCCTTTGGCCATTGCATGATTGAACAAATGGAACATGGATGCTCCAAATGCTATCATGGCTGCATGGTGATGATCTGTATTGTAAAACCAAAGAGCTACGCCTAAGCCAGTAAAAATATATGCCAATTGACTCATGGTTGAATATGCTAGAACTTTCTTGATGTCGTTTTGAACAAATGCAATTAATGCAGCCATAAATGCTGTTATTCCACCTATGAATGCAATAATTATTCCAAGATTTTCTAACCCTGGCACTCCACTGTAATGTACATCAACAAAAGGGACCATCCTAGCTACTAGGTATAATCCGGCATTTACCATAGTTGCAGCATGGATTAGTGCAGAAACGGGTGTCGGCCCTTCCATTGCATCCGGTAGCCATACATGAAGTGGGAATTGTGCAGACTTTCCAACTGCTCCTATAAACAACAACAAAAGAGCCCAAAACAATTGATTTGAATCAACTAACGCTCCTGAAACGCCTGTTGATGGATTATCAAAAATTACTGCAAAATCTAATGAGCCGTAAATATCATAGAGAATGAATAAACCAACCATTAGGAAAACNTCGCCAATTCTAGTTGTAAGAAATGCTTTTTTTGCAGCATANGCAGCACTAACTTTCCAATAATAAAATCCAATTAAGAGATAAGAGCAAAGTCCCATTATTTCCCAGAATATGAAAAGCCAAAGGAAGCTGTCTGCCAATACCATCCCAAACATTCCCATACTAAATAATACGAATTCTGCATAAAAACGATGGTTGCGATCCTCATTAATTGGGTCAGTATTCATGTAACCCATACTAAACCAGCAAATCAAAAAGCAAAGGAATGTTGCAACAAATAAAATCATCAAAGTTACTTGATCTATCCAAACACCTATTCCTATTATTCGAGTTTCTTGAGATATGACATAATTAGACTGTAAGAAATCAAAAGTTATCCATTCGAACCATGTATTCACAGATTGATTCGAGAAATTGGAATTACCATATAAATAATCGAATAATATCCAAAGTGCTATTGTTAATGATACTGTAAGTGCCCCTAGTGCTAAAATTCCACCTTCTTTCCATTTATTTTTCCATATTGTATTTTTATTATAAATTTGGCCGATTATTANGATTGTAGGAAATATCAATAATGGTATTGTAACAATTAAAAACGCTGCATCTACAGATTCCCAACCTACTAATTTTAGAATTGGAGCTAACAATAATATAGGCATCAAAGGATATAGTAGNGGATATTCGTGTTTTACTTCACCCATTATTTCACCTCAGTTTCTTAAAATATTAGCATCCTCTAATGAAATAGTTTGTTGAGTGCTATACATTGATAGTAAGATTGCCAATCCAATTGCAACCTCTGCTGCAGCAATAGCTATAGCGATGGCTGTAAAAACCCAACCATTAACATCTCCATAATACATTGCTCCAGCAACAAAATTAAGATTTGCAGAGTTTAACATTAACTCTATACACATCAAAACAACAATTGCATTTTTATGATAGAAGGTACCTAATAAGCCAATACCGAATAGTATAGCGCCCAATCCTACTATCCAACTGGGATCTATCATCATTCTTCCTCCTTTTGTTTAGAAGTCCGATTGAATTTTTTGAATGTGCCTATGTTTTCCAAACTATCAGTTACCTCTCCTCTAATATCCCATACAAGATTGATTAAACGTTCATCTCTAACTAAATATGAAGCACCTATCATTGCCATTGCTAGAAGAGTTCCGAGAATGATGGTAGCAAATGCCCATTGATTGAAAATAGCATCGGCAAATTCAAGAGTTGTTGGTGAATTAGAAGAAATNGATTCATCCCACATTGAATGTGAATTNATCTCTTGTAAAAGTAAAAGAACGAAAATAAAAACTCCTAAGGAAGTTAAAGCAGTAATTGTTCTCATCAGTAGTCAACCTCCAATATTTTACGCCTAGTCAGCATAACACCAAATTGAACAACTAACATTACTGATCCAAGGTAAACAAGGATTTGTATTGCTGCCAACATCTCAGCACCGGCTAATACNAAAACNCCAGCAACTGCAAAAAAAGTCAGCATCAGAGAAAGTAAAGAATGTGCTACTCTCCTAGAAAATACACATCCAAGAGCTCCTAAAATAGCAAGTGCAGCCATAATAACGAATACAATTGCTTGGAAGTCAATAGACAAAATCAGGCCTCCAATTTAGCAGCTTTCTTTTCTCGCTTTACTTTTTCTTTCTGGGCCCTCTTTGCTAATTCCATATCTACTCGTTCTTGATGGACAGCTGGAAGTAAACGTGTACGACTAGCATCCATCCAAAGTTGTTCACGCGTATAACCAGTCATACCATCATATTCATTTGTCATGAAGAATGATTCGAAAGGGCATGCTTCTGCACATAAACCACAAAACATACATCGTCCTAAATCGATCCTACCGGATACAATGTCTTGTTCTGCAGGCCTTAGATCCGAAGTATTAATCTCTTCTATTCCAGAGCCATCTTGCCATCTAACGGTAGCAGTATCACCTGAAATATCAATGATTTCAGCAAAATCATANTGTTGAGGAGGAGCAGCGTGTGCATGGANTAAATCAAACTCTGTTTCTATTTCGNTAAAATTATCTTTTTCACGNGCTGCTAAACCNCCGGNTTCTAATTCTCCNCCATAACCATGCCATTCATCTCCTTCATTTGTAGTATCAAGAACGTTNACTCTTGTTTCNCTAGTCATATGTAAGCAGTCATTTGGACATGCTTTGACACATGCCTTACANGCGGTACAAGTTTCCCAAACAATTCCTATACGTCCATTATAATTACCCGGGACGAAAAGCCATGGTTCCATATCTTCCAATCTCTCGTACGGATACATTATAGTGACTGGTCGCTCCAAAAAGGGCAATGCAGGAGAGGATTCCCTATCTGCAGAATATACTTGTCCAACGGATGGATGGTTTTNACCCACTCGATTAATTGTGAATTCATCCACCATAGTTGCTTCTTGTGCGTGATAGTCATTTTTGAGAAATTTGGCTTTCCCAATGTAAGGAATGGTACGTAAAGCAGTCTTCATAGTAATCCACATTGGCCTAATAACTAAATTACGAAAATTTGGTGTTGCNTGTGGATGGCCTGTGTTATATTCTAGATTTTTCAATTAGTTCACCTCCTATTTCTCCTGAGTTCCCGGATATGCCTTAGATAAAGTCTGTGTACTATATGGACGGCGTGATTGTGATAATGCTTCTTCATCCTCATCTATAGCGTATACTACAAAGAAAAATAGTGCAATAATTGTNAGAACAGGTGCAGCCCAAATTGGCCAACCAGAATCTGTCCAAACTTCAAGGCGTAAGAAAGTTGCAATTACAAGATTTACTAGAGAAAGAGGAAGAAGATAGAGCCATCCAAATTCTAAGATTTGGTCTGTTCTTATACGGTGTAATGATGCCCTAATCCAGACAAAAAATGCAAATAATAACCATGCTTTTAGTAAGACCCAAACTAAACCCGGTATTATGGTGAATATTATTTCAAAGACCCCNCCTAAAATTGGCAATGAAGATAAAAAGTCTTGGAAAGGAAATTCCCAGCCNCCCAAAAAGAACATTGCAAATAATATACATGCCGCATAAGCTCTCATCATTTCAGTAGCAAACATAAGACCCCAACGTATTCCTCCATATTCAGTCCACCATCCTTCTACAAGTTCCGCTTCTGCTTCAGGCATATCAAAGGGTATACGCTCTACTTCTGCAATCATAGTAACAAGAAACAGTACAGCACCTAGAGGAAGAATGAAAATATTCCAAGTATTAGATGTTTCAATTTGAAAGTCAACGATTTCTAGAATGTTGAATGAGCCACTAATTACAGCTATGCTTAGAACCGTTATTAGAAGAGGTATCTCATATGCAGTTAATTGTGCTGCAGAACGCATTCCTCCTATCAGAGTATATTTGTTATTAGAAGCCCAGCCNGCAAAAAATACTCCCAATGGTGCAACACCAAATATTGCCATCATGAAAATTAAAGAAAGGTCTGGATTTGCAGCCCAAATATGTGGACCAAATGGAATAAATGCATAAACCATTATTGTGGTTGCTATTATTATTATAGGTGCTATTTCGAATACTAATTTATCAGCTTTCTTGGGAACTATGTGTTCCTTTGTGGCGAATTTGAGAAAGTCAGCTAATGCTTGAAAAAATCCCGGTAGTAGAAACCAAATGCCATGATAACCTCTATTGTTCACTCTTGAAATTGTTTCATGCGGATGATCATTACCAAACGATTGGTTCAATTTAGCATTTACAAAGCCTATTGGAGTTCCCATTCCCATNGGTAATTTATTCCACCAGTCTCCTGCTGTTGCGCTCCCTTCTCCAATCCAAAGACTGCGTAATGAAGTCGTAGCACCGATTCTATCCATTAATCTTCCAATAAATTTACGTTCTATGTATGGAACAACCATTAGAGTAAGCATCATAATTGCAAATACTACTGTACACATTACTGTAGCCAAGAAAAAGGATTCTAATGCTGGTTGTATTTGTGCAAAGTCATTTTGTATTGAATTAGGTAATAAATCATGAGTAGTGTCCATTGACCATCCAATAATTGATTCGGACCATCCACGAATATCTAACCAATCACTACTAGTCATTTAATCACCTATCTGTTTCTCCAATACAAGGATCAAATGAACCCATAATTGCTGGAATATCTGCAACTTTGTACCCTATCATGCATTTGGATGCATATGGAATTGTAATGAACATAGGCGACCTGATGGAAACTCTATATGGCATCTTGCCTCTACCTTCACCGCCTCCGGCTATATAGAACATTGATTCTCCTCTACTATCTTCAAAATGATGTGATCCGCTCGTTCCTTCTGGAGCCCTTGAGGGTGCTTTTGCTAGTATTTTTGGATCGCCGGGTTCATGATATGTTTCTGCTCCTCCTGGCATTTTATCTAGTGCTTGCAAAACTAAACCAGCACTTTGACGCATTTCTTCCACTCTAATTCTATATCTATCATAACAATCTGCACCTTTAATTGATGATCTTTCGACTGCTGGACTCCAATCTAATTCGGAATAAACAGAATAAGGATGTGATGTTCTAATGTCATGATTTACTCCCCCGGCACGAAGATTAGGTCCTGAAACACCGTGATTTATCATTTCTTCTGGTTTGGCATATCCAACGCCTTGACTTCTGATAAGGAAAATTGTACTTTCATCAAAAAGGGATTCATATTCTTGAATACGGTCTAAGAAAAGAGATAGTTTATGTCTAGCCCGCATAGCAAAACCGTGTGGAAGATCTCTTTTTACGCCTCCAACTCGAGGGAAATTATAATGCATTCTTGAGCCACCTAATTCTTGTAGCAAATCCATCATCATTTCTCTTTCACGTAGACACCAGACCATTACGCTAAGATTTCCTATATCTGGACCATACGCTCCTAGCCACATCAGATGGCTAGCTAAACGTTGTAATTCAACTGCAACTAGACGAATATACTCTGCTCTTTCAGGAACTTCAACGCCTAGTAAATCTTCGGCTGCATAAATATATGCATGAGACCAAGTGTTCGCACTTGCATAACATAAACGATCACAATAGGTAGTTATTTGTGTGAAGTCTCTAGATTCACAAATTTTCTCAACACCTCTGTGGATATATCCTAAATCAGGTTCTGTATCTACTACAGTTTCACCATCTACCTTTACTTTCAATGTCCATAATCCATGCGTCATAGGATGTTGCGGCCCCATTGAAATCCACATTTCTGCCATATTATTTCCTCATTTAACTCTCTCAGAATCGACTGGTTTTCTTTTGAAACCCTGAGCATCATCATACATTTCTTGAAAATTATGATACCTAAGTTTATGTTGTTTTTGTAATGGGTGATATCCCTTCGGAGTTTCATGAGGTTGCAAGACACGACGCATTCCTTCATGTCCTTCAAAATCAATCCCTACTAAATCCCATGTTTCTTTCTCATTCCAATCTGCTCCGACCCAAATGTCTTGAATACTTGCAACTGAAGGAGTACGAGTATCTCCTAAATGAATAGTTACTTCTAATTCCAAAGGTACATCAGAACCGGTTAACTCAGAATTATTGGTTATTATTGGTTGTACCACTCCCTCACTATGAGGAGGATTTTTGACTCCTGTCCTAAGGAAATGATATATTATTTCCCAATTTTTATCTTTCGATTCAGGCCAATGAATGCCAGTTATCATTGAACAATAATCTACTCCATAATCAACGTATAGTGATTCGGCAACTTCTCGCCAATTTTCTGAAGATACTTGTAATTTAACGACCGGTCTGATTTGCGTTCCATTAGAACGTTGATCTACAAAAGAAGAAACGCCATCAACGGCATCTAGTTTTTCTGCTAAATCTTCTGCAGAGGAGATTTGAGATTCTTCTGAAACAACACTCATGACAATACCTTCCTATTTTCTATTGTTCATCTCCAATGATTATTGGAGCTGTGCTATCAGTTCTAGAATGACTAGGTACTGCCCCTATACGGATTATTTTCTCACGTAACTTACCAAATCCATCAATAAGTGCTTCAGGACGAGGAGGGCATCCTGGAATATAAATATCAACAGGTATTACAGTGTCGACACCTTCAAGCACATTGTACGATTGGAAGTATGGGCCGCCTGAAATAGCACATTCTCCCATTGCAATACACCATTTTGGTTCAGGCATTTGTTCCCATAGGCGAACTATTGGATCAGCAAATTTCTTACTTATTGGACCATTGACAAGTAAAACATCACATTGCCTTGGGCTTGATCTGAAGAAAACACCGAATCTTTCTGCATCAAAACGGCTAGCACCAGCAGCAGCCATTTCTAATGCACAACATTTGATTCCTAAGTGTAAAGGAAACAAGGATTTTCTTTGACCCCAATTGAATAATCTTCCTGCTAAGACTCCTATAACATCCCTGAGGCCACTTGCTTGAAGCGCTGCATCGGTTGTATCTCCAACAGTGTCAATTAGCATTCGGCTACTAAACATAGTATAATTCTGACCATCTTCCGCCATAATAATTCCTCATATGTAAATTCTGCCTCTTTTTCTAAAAACATGCCAAACGCCAAGACTCATTAAAATAATGAAAATTGAAAGAGTCAGTAAAGCGCTATATACTTCTGATGTTGTCAATATCTTGTCTTGTACCGTAATAATTCCTCCAAATGCTAAAAACATAAATGCTATATCAAAAACAAGGAAAATTATTGCATACCAATAATACTGAAAATGAAAATTTATATCTGCATCTCCTACAGGTTCAGAACCGCATTCATAGGTACTGTCTCGACGAATATAGAGGCTCTGATCGGTCTCATAACCAGGCAACAACCAAGAGCTTAGTTGTGATTTATCATTGGAATTTGGAGTAGGTCTAAGAAGTCTCGAACCAATGAAACTGCCTATTGGAAAACCGATACCAACAAGGGCCATAACGGCTACCGCAATATAATCTTCAGGTACAGACACACTCACACCACACGTCGCACTAGAGGTCGACAAACGTGGCCACCTGAAAACGGAACATAAGTGTATCCGGCGAGCGTTGTGAGGTATGGTCAATCTTCTTGCTTAAGTAACAAGGCTTCATTGATGATTTTATTTTCTTTTCTTGCCCTTAAAAATACCAAAATAAGGAATATTGAGCCAATTAGCATTGCACCATAGAGTAAAACTTGTCCTGCCAAATTATTGGCTAAACTAATTGTCGAAGTATCAGCATTAACAATTAACTCAACCGGCTCTCCTGCAACAGGAGTATCTTCTGGCTGAATGATTATTGTGAATTTATAAGTATCATCATCCTTTAATCCGATAGGAGGTGTGACTCTGATTTCTATTTCTTTAGTCTGACCTGGCTGCAAAATGAAATCATCAGGAACTACATCAACTGACCATTGACGTAAAGGTGCAGGAGTGATGACTTCTACTTTTTCTTCTGAATTTCCATTATTTGTAACATAAGCAATAAAAGTCGCTCTATTTGGATATTTAACCGTTATTTCTTCAGGGCTTGAGTCTAAAGTATATTGTAAATCATGAATTATCATTACATCTATATTAAAATTAATTGATGAAACCTGAGCCGTATTCTTCTTTGAAGACACACTAACACTTATTGATCCAGAAATTCCACTTTCAACGCCCTCTATTACTTCTAGTTCAACTTCAACTAAGACTCTAGAATCAGAAGGAATTGAAATCTCATCNCCNGCAACGACTCCATCAACTTTGATTGTATGAAATACAGAAGATTCCATACCACTAACTGTAATAATTGCATCATCTATTCCTCCATTGCCCGTATTATCGATCCAGAAGAATGTCCCATATCCGCCTCCAGGAGGTAATGATAGTGAAGCACTAGAAGGATCATCTCCAGGATTCTGGAAAGAAATTGCCATACTATAATTATAATTAGAAACTGTAACTCTAACTATTTCTGTAGATACATATGATGAGCCCATAATTCCTACTCTTACCTCAAATGCTTCTTCACTGTTGTCAAAAGGATCTTCAACTACTACATCGACATATATTTCTGAAGATTCGGATGGGTCTAAAGAGATTGTAGTAATTGTATTGCCTTGAGAATTAGAAAAAGAAGCATTCCAGGCAGGAGAAGAACAAGAAGAATTTATATTAGGATTACAGACGTCCAAGATAAATGTATCACGGATATTACCTGTATTTTCGATACTTAAAGGGAACTTTACAATTTGAGCAAATTTACCTGTTTGGGAATCTGAAGTTAAGGAAGTATCTACAGAATGAACTGCTGCTACAGTAGCCTCTAGAGATATTAAATCATGTTGTGTACCTGCCGAATTGACATAGAATTGAATTTCATATTGGATATTAGCCAGTGCTCCTGAAGGAACTTGTATGTCAGCATCTAAGATTTGTGTATTACAATTATTTGGTCCACAATGTCTTCCATTAATAGTAACACTGCTTTGAGACATTGAGACTTGCCAACCAGAAGGTAAATTTGTAACTCCAACTGCGAAAGTATCTTGGCCGTTACCAGTGTTCTTAACGGTTAATTCTACTCTTTCTGTAGTACCTGGCTGAATATTCGATACCCTTGGATTGCTAAGAGACAGGGAAGCGTCCTTATTCTGCCCTAGAGTAATATACAAAATTTCTTCACAGGCAACTGCGACGCCTGCTCGTGCTTGAATTTTTATTGAAATCGTCCCAGGTTCGACAGAATCATCGGGAGTTACGGAAAACAGAAATGTATGAGAATCTTGAGAAGTACCTGGTTCAGTTAGTGTTTTTGACGGAGCGCCTTCAAAAGTAAACCAATCCCTAATATCGGCTTCATCAGAGGCAGCATTNGCATTTGCAGTCCATTCTGTGTTTCCAATATTTGTGACAGAGAGTGAGTTCGATGCAGATTCTGATGGATCTAAAGAATGAGAAGATTTACCAAGAGATGCTTCGCATTCTTTTATTTCAGGAATTTGAAGAGTTAGTGTGATGTTGTCTTCAGCTCTATCGGCAGCATTAGGGTCTTGAGTTACTGTTGCTCGAACTATGAAACAATGCGAATCTGCTTCAGTCGCTCCTTCGTCTGGAACATCAACAGTTATTTCTACTTCTTCCGTATCTCCAGAACCTAGATTGCCCGTTGTTTGTTTATCTGAATTGGCAGATAAACCATCTGAATCACAGTCGCCATCGGATGTTATTTCTATTTGCATTGCAGAAGATTGTTCCCCAGTATTTTCTACAATAAGTTCCCATTTGACTTGATCGCCATCTTCTTCACTATCATAATTTATTGTTTGGGGCCCATTATTCTTAACAGAAATTTGAACTGAGTATTGCCCTCCTCCGTCTTCATTAGTTGTTTCAACTGTAACAGTATCTGTGTCTTGATCTCCAGGTGTGGCTCCAACCGCAGTAGCAGAAACGGTAGTTTCACAACTATCACCTGCAGTATCAGAAAGAGACACTGTAAGCTCAGTAGTCTCACTACTTCCTCCATTTACTGTGAGTACTTGATCGGCTAAAGAAGAAGTATAGCCGTTACACTCTGCTGCTTGAGACGTACTCAATGATACAGTAGCATCATCTTCTCCAGAGTTTGAAACTGTTATTGTATATGTTGCATCATCTCCAGATGAAGCTGCCTGACTGGTTGGAGAAGCAGATAGAGATACACTGACAGAGGCTGAAACCAGAGGTAAAGAGATGGTAAGCAGCATCAAAGTAATCAAAATTGTGACTACAGAATTGTTCCTCATCGTACCTCGGAATCAATCTTTACTCAAAGGACTTTGGAATAAATGTACAATTAAAATATATATTTGGAGATAATCAATTTAGTTCAAGGGCCATTATTTGATACAACTTATTGAATGTCTTGATGTTCTGGATCGGGAATCCAAGTTTCTTTATCTGAATCCCATAACCATCCAGGATATTCATCATATTTCTCTAAATTTTTTGAGTTATTTTGGGAGTTTTCAAGGTTTTCTGTATTTTTGAATTCTGAAGTAATTATCACATCTTCTTTCTTCTTCTGATCAGTAGGGTTCAAATTTTTCTTCTTTTGAAGTTCTTGTTGATAGAAATACAAACCACCACCCATTATTGAGATTATTATAATTGACAATACAAGTATTAAAGTGGATGAAAAACTATCATCAGTGACGATTCCTTTTACTTCAATTGGGATTTGTTTACTATAATCTGATGATTCTGTTGATTCTCCAAGATTCAATATTATTGTACTGTCCTTTGCATTATTTGGAGTAAATTCTATCTGTACAGATCTTATTTCATCTGGCTGTAAATTAACCATCATTCCATCTAATACTCTGATATTCCAACTACTAGGTCCAGAAACGATAATTCTGTCAGAAATTACTGAATTACCAGTATTTTGCAATTCAAAATACATAGTACTTGAAGATCCAGCATAAATATCACTGACTTGAATCAAAGTCCATGTGACTTGATTTACAGTTTCAACTAAAAGAGAGATGGTATTTCTAGTTTCTATACCTCCATCTTCCATTACTAAAGTTATTTCTGGCTCTGATCCTGCTTCAGCAGACATAGGAATAATTACTGTACACCAGACACGTGAAGATTCTCCTGGGAATATTTTTTGAGGATTTAGTGAACATGATGAAGAGAAGTCAGAATTTGGCAATTCCATGGTAACNGATGGTTCCCAACTTACAGTGCCATTATTTGTCACAGTCCAGCCTAAATCAAATCCNGGTGCTCCAACTGGATNGGNATCTACGCCTAATGGNGTGTCAGCGGTTTGTCCGTTTGGGATATCGACTTGATAAAAATCGANAACAGGAATTGCGCCTGAAATTACATCTAATGTAACGTTCCAATCAATAGAAAAGNCATAATCAGAAATGAATCTAATTTCTAAAATACCACTTGTTGCTTTCCCATTACCTGTAATCGACATATCCCATTGAGATTGTTGTCCTTTCCCTATTGTTATTTCTTCGATACTAGAAAGTGTCCATCCTCCTGGAAGTTCTCTTTGTATTGGCTGCAAAGTTATATCTCTATTTCCTTGATTACTAATATCTAAAATAAAATGATAGTTACCATCAGATAAAAGTTTATTTTCATAATCACTAGATTCTGAATTCATAGTTATATCAATTTTATCATATCCTTCAACTATTAGTGGTATGTCTATTTCCCAATTNTCATCACTAACTCTAGAATCTACTACTAAGGTAGCAGTAAATTCAGAACCGGCTTCAATCAATGCACCAGGTGAAGTAATCGTTACGTCAATATTTACTCTATCTTCTTTGATTAAAGTCCCAGTCGACCCAGATGAAGAACCAGCAAATGCCCCAATATCATCGAAACCTAGATTCCAACCAGCAGGAGATANTAAAGAAACATCATAAGTTTGCGCACCGTTTCCATTATTTTTGATATCAAAGGAAAATTTTGTATCTGTCAATGAACTAACAAATATCTCAGATGAAGGTAAAATAACTTGAGGTTGTGCAAGAACAGGTACATCAAAAAATATTTCTAATTCTGAATCGATATTATTCTCAATGTCATTTCCGGTGATTATCATTTTGTATAAACCTGGAGGAGGNGGAGCGGGATGTGACATAAGTAAAGTTACAGGGGNATTTTCAGAAGCATCTAAATTGAAATTAGTATTATTGAAGAAACCAGGCCAATCAAATTGAACGTTATCCCTAGTTCTAATCGGATAAGATACCGAAATTGTTGCATTAGTCTCGAATAATGCTGTATTAGTAATTATTATATCCCATTGGGTTGTNNNATCNGATGCCTCTCCTAATGTAACTATTGGGCTTTCAGAAGAAACTCTAATTCCAGGAGTACTNACAAGAACTAGGGCAGAAATAAAGTTATTAACTTCAGATAATTCCTCTAAATCATCATTTGGATCTATATAAAATGATATNTCAACTTCACCTTCATCTTCAGAAACAGGCGTCCAATACCAAGTTAATTCTTCATCACCACCTGGAGACATGGTAATTAATTGGTTTCCAATTGGATTAGAGTTTGCATAAGCAGCTACAGGAATGTCCGTAAAAGAACCAGAACCTTGGTTTCTCAATGATATTGATATTTCTACTTCTTCGCCAACCTGAGGTATTGGAGTAGATATTTCAAATGAATCTGCAATAAATGTTGGATCAGGTGTGAGGTCGTTTACATTTACGCCCCTTACTGCTATTGAATAAGGCTGGAATGTTCTACTACCTCCATGCGATGTATCTTTTACTTTAACAGTCCATATGCCATTAATAGCACTATCAATTAGTACGACTTCGACATTGTTCCTATTATCTTTTGAGCCGCCTGTTGTTGATTTACCGTTACTGAAATCGTTCCCCAAGTAAGTCACTTCTCCATTTGGAGATATCACTTCAAGATCTAGATCATTTCTTAATTGAATACTTGAACTGCTGGAACCTGGATAATCAGACCATGCAACGACTACTTTCAGTGGCTCTCCACTTCTTGTGACATCAAATGAATATTCGTTTACTTGTCCGGCCGATAGTCGAGATCTATCATCAACATATATCCCTATATCTTCATCTGGAATCAATGTGTCTATCAGATTCACTCTGCCCCATCCTTCGTCATCATTGGGAATATTACGTGTACCCATATCTTCAGCCCCTAAAATCAACATCGCCTTAATCAAAGA
>NHGE01000025.1 GCA_002172375.1 Euryarchaeota archaeon TMED129
CTGGCGATCCGGCGCATCAAGGTTATGCTTTAATTGCCCGAAATACGTTGGCCTCTGCTGTTCGTGCCGGACTACCTGTCATGGGCATATGTCTTGGACACCAGTTAATGGGATTAGCTGCAGGATTAAGGACTTATAAGTTAAGATATGGACATAGAGGTACCAATCAACCAGTATTGGATATTGAAACAAGAAAAGTGATAATTACTAGTCAAAATCATGGTTATGCGTTAGAAGATCCCGATAATGGTATGTTATCTCCTCATCCTTCCGGTCTGTGTTCTGGAATTAACGAAAATATCCTAGGAGCAGATTTCAAGGTACGTCATATTAATGCTAATGACAAAACTGTCGAAGGACTTGATTTAATTGATAGGCCTGCTTTTACAATCCAATTTCACCCTGAAGCTTGCCCAGGGCCACATGATGCCTCTTCACTTTTTGATAGATTTTCAGACCTTGTAAGAAATAATAATCATAAAGCATTAAAATCATTAATTTCCGAAGGAGATATGTTTTAATGCCCAGAAGGGACGATATCAAAAGAATTGCCATATTAGGTAGTGGACCTATCCGCATAGGTCAGGCTGCCGAATTTGATTTCTCAGGCTCTCAAGCATGCCGTGCGTTAAGAGATGATGGTTATGAAATAATAATAATAAATTCAAATCCTGCTACTATCCAAAATGACCCCGAAATGGCTGATAGAATATACATAGAACCACTCCTCCCCGAGGTTGTAAAGCGTATTTTGGAAATTGAAAAACCTGATGCATTGTTAGCAGGTATGGGGGGGCAAACCGCTCTAAACCTTGCTTCCGCTTTATCTCATGATGGTTCATTAGAGGAATTAGGAGTCGAATTAATTGGTTGTGATTTAGTTTCTATTGATGAAGCTGAGGATAGGGATTTATTTAAGAAAACATGTGAAGAAATAGATCTTCCTGTATGTAAAGGAATAGCTTGTTCTTCAATTGATGATGTTCTATTGGCTGCTGAAACTTTAGGAGACTACCCTTTCCTGATAAGGCCTGCTTTTACATTGGGGGGACTTGGAGGAGGTACAGCATTTAACAAAGGACAATTAGTTGAGATAGCAAGTCAGGGAATTCTTCATTCAGCAATTGGACAAGTACTTGTTGAAGAAAGTATACTTGGCTGGCAAGAGCATGAGTACGAAGTTATGAGAGACGACGCAGACAATGCAATTATTGTTTGTACTATGGAAAATCTAGACCCTATGGGAGTTCACACGGGCGAATCTATTGTTGTGGCTCCTCAGCAAACATTGTCCGATCAGGATCACCAAATGCTTAGAGATGCTGCATTGAAATTGATACGTCGTTTGAATATCAAGGGCGGATGTAATGTACAATTCGCATTTAACCAGTCTAATGGGGATTTTCGAGTTATTGAGGTAAATCCTCGTGTTTCTCGTTCTTCAGCATTGGCTTCGAAAGCGACCGGATATCCTATTGCTAGAATGGCAGCATTGATAGCAGTTGGATATACTTTAGATGAATTGCCAAATCCGATTACTGGTGAAGGTACTACTGCAGCCTTTGAGCCAACATTAGATTATTGCGTTGTAAAAATACCTAGATGGCCATTTGACAAATTCAGAACTGCAGATAGGACGATAGGAACATCCATGAAATCAACCGGTGAAGTAATGGCCATAGGGCGATCCTTTGAAGAGGCATGTCTCAAGGCATGGGCCAGTCTAGAATATGGGAATCCACATCCGAGGCCGTTAACTATTGCTGACTGTTCAGATGGAGATTTTCAAGATATAGACTCATCAGCACCTCTTCCAGATGAGATATTAGAAGAATGGCTTACAATCCCCTCTGATAGAAGAATTGCCGCTATATTTGAAGCCTTCAGAAGAGGATATGGAATTGAAAATATAAGAAATTTAACCGGCGGCGTGACTCGCTGGTTTCTACATAGATTTGAGCAAATGGCTTCGATAGAATCAGAGGTAGTATCTGCGGGCAAATCAGATTTAGATATTTCTCAAATTCCAGAAGAAAAATTACGACTTTGGAAAGGAATGGGCTTTTCTGATCTATATATCGCTGAAGCCTTTTCCGAGTTCTCTGAAGAAAATTCCGACAAGATAAATGAATTTTTAATTACAAAAAGAAGACATGAATTAGGAATTCATCCACGATTCAGAATGGTCGACTCTTGTGCAGCTGAATTTGCTGCAGTTACTCCTTACTATTATTCAACATATGAGGGAGGCAAGGCAATTAATGGGATTGATAAAATCCCTGAAAGCAAAAAAACTAGTAAAAAAAGAATGGTAGTAGTTGGTTCAGGTCCTATTCGAATTGGTCAAGGAATAGAATTTGACTACGCATGTGTACATGCCGCAGGAGCAATACAAGATCTTAATCACGAAGCGATAATAATAAACAATAACCCTGAAACTGTTTCAACAGATTTTGATACCAGCGATAGACTTTATTTTGACCCATTGACTTTAGAAACCGTTTCTGAAATATTATTGAGAGAATCTGCAGATGGTATTTTACTGCAATTTGGAGGGCAAACTGCAATAAATTTAGCCTTACCATTGGGTGATAATCTAGAATACTTAAATTCGTTGGGCCTTAATACTATTATTCAAGGCACTAGTCCTTCTGTAATCGATGAGGCTAGCGACAGACATAGATTTGAGAATTTTGCTTCAAAAAATAAACTAAGAATGCCAAATGGCCTTACTGCTAAATCTTCCGTAGGAGTAAGAGATGCGGTCAAGAAAATCGGATATCCAGTTTTAATACGACCGTCTTATGTTCTGGGAGGAAGAGGGATGGAAATACTATCCTCTGATGAACAACTTGATGCATATATGAAAGAAGCATATATCGCTAGCGACAGACCTCTATTAATTGATGAATATTTAGGAAATGCAATGGAATTGGATGTCGATGCTGTTTGCGATGGAAAAACAGTTCTCATTGGAGCTATTATGGAGCATTTAGAAGAAGCAGGTATACATTCTGGAGATTCTACTTGTTTTATTCCCACTCAGAATGTTTCTGAAAATATGCTATCAGAAGTAAAGGAATGGACAGAAAAAATTGGATTAGGTCTAGGAATAAGAGGGTGTTTTAACATACAATTTGCCATAAGAGATGAAACATTATACGTTTTAGAAGTTAATCCTCGTGGATCTCGGACGTTTCCCTTTGTTGCTAAATCTACAGGAGTCCCTCTTGCAAGAATAGCAGCTAGGGTTGCTTTAGGAGATAATCTTGAAGATCTCCCAATACCTACTCCGCAAAATATTGCAGTTTCTGTTAAAGCTCCAGTTTTCCCATTCATAAAACTCAGAGGTTTAGATCCTGCGCCAGGGCCAGAGATGAAATCAACTGGTGAAGTAATGGGCTCTCATGTGCGGGCGTCCGCTGCATACCTCAAGGCACGATTAGCTACCGAATCTCCAGTTCCTACTGAAGGCGGAGTTTATTTGACAGTTAATGATAAAGATAAAATTGGAGTCATTTCTCATGCAAAAAAATTACAAGAAATGGGTTTCAAATTATATGCAACTAGAGGGACTTCTAGGACACTGCGAGAATCTGGAGAATTATCAGTGGAAACATGTTACAGGATTTCTGAAGGCTCTTCTCCTGATGCTTTAGATCTTATGAGACAGGGTAAGATTAACTTGATAATTAATACACCTAGTTCTACTGGTGGCGCAGTTTTAGATGGCAATATGATGAGAAGATTAGCCGTAGAATTGAATATCCCATTCGTTGCTACTATGGCAGGTGCAAAAATGGAAGTTGAGGCAATCTCCGAAGCTAGATTGGGTATGCCTGAACCCCGTTCTTTAGATATAAATTCACTCTAATTTTTTACATTAGGAATAGTTTCAAACAAATCAATCACTTCAATTCTTTGTAATTCGGAAATTATTGATACAATTCTTGGGCCATTATTCTTATCAATTAACAACCAATAAATGGCAACAAATGCATCTTTTATACCAATTTCAGTCTTTCTCGCAGTATCTCTTATTTCATTATTTATTATGCTATCATCCCATTCACATTTTTCTAATCTATTTTTTAAATTTATTAAAAAATTTATTTGCTCTCTGGTAATATTTTCTTTAGCATTTTCACTGATCACTTTCTGAATTTCTATTCTGGAATCCTCGGGAAAATGTGGCCCATTAATCCAACTTCGCATCCTCCTCAATCTTTCTTCTAAAGCGGATGTTGGTGTTTTTCCTATATGGCCACTTTTTCTTAGAGACTCCCAGACATCACCATCATCACTTTTTATTTGAGCAAGTAGGGATAGATGTCGGAATGAAACTCCTGCCCAAGAATCCTTTGGGTCATCTCCTCTATTTATTTGACTTAGTCGGAGTGCACCATTGTTCGTTTTTATTGCAATTTCTTGTCTTCTCGATAATTCACCTTCAATCTTTTTCGATGTTTCTGACAGTATACGTTCATATTCATCTGCCATTTCAAACAAGGTATTACCTGTATCAAAGTCAATATGACGGTTTACTTTNCTTCTTGCTATAGAATATCTAAGTATCTGAGGAGGCACTAATTCTAGTGCTTCTACAGGGCCAATTGTAACTCCTTTGGAACTTGACATTGGGCCCATACCTTTTATTTGAATCCATTCATACACCATTTTCTTTGGTGGTTCACCTCCGAGTAATTTACAAATAGGTATTCCAGTATCATAACTTCCTCCTGCCGAACCATGATCTTTACCTGCCGGCTCAGATGTAATTCCATGTATCGCCCATCGTGCTGCCCAATCTATCCTCCAAGGTAGTTTACCTTCTGCTTTATTGATGTCTGACTTTCCCTCAACTCCATTTTCATCAATCCAAAAAACATATGGCTTTTCATAANGTATCACTTTAACGCCATCCATACTNCCATTCGAGCCAATAGGNGAGTATGGAAACCAGTCTAGTGGCAACTCACGACCAGAAATATTCTCTATTATTTCTTTAATTTCATTTCTCTTGTTTATTGCAATATCAATTTTTTCAGCAAATTTACCTTGCTCATAGACTTCATGATTCATAACTATTTCCGGTTTCACTCCAATTTTTTCAAGAGAAGATAAGAATGGTTTTAAAAAATATTCTGCATAACTCACTCCNTCCTGATTGGGATTGCCATTTTCATCAGGAGCAGGTATAAATGCTAAAGGTACACCAATATATCTTTCATAATCAGGAGATAAGAAATCATAGACCCTTCTAAGTGGATCCATTGAATCAACTATGAAGATATACTTAGATTCGAGACCTAAATCCAAACATGCCCGATGTATCATTTCAGCACTTAGAATCTCTCTAATATGGCCTATGTGAAATTCACCAGATGGAGTTATCCCTGAAGCACAAACTTGCTTCCCNCCTCTTTCTTTGAGTGTTTGTGCGGTGTAGTCCGCCCAGTGCATATTAAAACCTCAAACAGAAACTACTCTAACCAATCCTCTTAAAGGAACACCTTCGAGNTCGTCTGCCGTAGATTTATTNGCAAGAACAATACATAAACAAACATTACTCCCCATATTCTTCAGATTATTGATAGTTTTCTTCATTGTTGTCCCTGAAGATATCACATCATCTACTATTACTACATTTTTCTTTCTCACATCTGCATAGACGTCAGAAATATGNCCATCTCCCTCTTCACTAATACTTCGGCTTATTGAGAGCTCCAAGTCCATCATGCNAGCAATCGATTGGGCAAAGGCTATTCCATTAAGACTAATTCCTACTATAACATCAATTTCTTCTCCACATTCTTCTTCAATTATATCACAGAATATCGATGAGGCAGCCTCAATTCTTGACGCCTTTACAGCTATAGATCTCCANCCAACTCTAATATCTTTAGGCTGTTCTTCTACTACTTCTTTAGATGAGAGCCACAACACGGTAGTTTGGGAAAGTGACATCTCATCTGCTATCTGTTGTGTACTCAAACCTTCAGTACGATAACTTTCTACTTGTTTTCTGAGTTCCTCTATACTCATTTGCATAATACCTGCCTAACACTCNAGTGCTATGAATCCACCGACAATAGACTAGTTATTTTAAATAAAATTGCAACTTTTAGAATTTACCAGTNCTCCCAAAACCACCAGTNCCNCGCTCAGTATTNCCTAATTCTTCTTGGTTTACTTCAGTGAAGTTAACTTCTGGTATGGGGCAAATTAGTAATTGTGCAATTCTCTCGCCTGCAGTAACTGTGTAGGATTCACTTTCTCCTATCCAGGTCATTAAGACAAACAACTCNCCTCTGTAGTCTGAATCAATAGTNCCAATACTATGGGGCAATATTAAGCCCTTTTTGCCAAGAGANGATCTNGATCTTACTTGGCCNTCATATCCATTTGGTATNGCAACTTTAATTCCTGTCNGGATTTTCATACTTTTTCGAAATGGAATTGTCATATCTTCTAGTGCATATAAATCCCAGCCNGCAGCATGAATACTTCCTTTTGTTGGCATCCTGGCTCTTTCATCAATTTTCGCAACTTTAACTTCCAACACCTTATTCATGNCATTAGCAAAGGATATCTGTTTTTTACATTTAGCAATTAATCATTAAGCGGTGAGGTGAAAAAGGAATAGCCATTGGGGNAATCATGTCCGACTACGAATCACTTCTCGATAGGGCTAGAGAAATGATACCAAAAGATATCAGTGAGAGATCAAGGTGGACTATGNCAGAACCGGATGTATTAATTGAAGGAAGTCAGACAATACTTAGGAACTTTTCAGATATCGTTGATGCAATGAACCGCGATTCAAACCATGTTTACCAATTTCTATTAAACGAATTAGGGACATCTGGGACTAGAGAGCAAATTAGAATAATGTTCAAGGGTAGAGTACCTCCAAAAAGGATTAAAGAAAAAATTGTATCTTATGTTAAGTCATATGTTATCTGTAACCAGTGTAAATCTCCAGATACAGGATTCATAAAAGAATCTCGTACTACTCTTCTGAAATGTCAAGCCTGCGGAGCAACTAGGCCAGTAAGGTTGTAATCCAACATTACTCTGTCACATCTCAATTCAGAGGAGAAAAATCTAAGATTATTTTTCCACAATTTTTNCTATCATGCATATGTTTCTGCGCGTCGCAAACCTCTTCAAATCTCCAAACTGAATCAATTATCGGGTCAATATCTCCTGATATCATCATATTATTCAATTCCTTGAGATGGTTCTCAAATAATCTTTCATCTTCTAAAGTTCCCATATGCACTCCAAAAATAGATTTATTAGATTTCATCATTTTAATTGGATTAAATTTAGGGGTACTAATCCACATTCTTAATGCTGCTAACCATGATTTTTTTACTTTGGGAATCGCTGAAGAAGCACCGAAACAATATAATTTTCCTCCATTTCTAAGGGCCTTGTAGGATCTCATCAAATGCTTACCTGCAACTGGATCTATGGCCTGATGAACTCCCTTTCCTCCCGTAATTTCTTTACATATTTTTACAAAATCTTCTTTNTTTTTATCTACAAATATCATNCCTAAAGANTCTACAAAATCTCTTTTTTCACCTGATGCNGTCCCTACTATTGCAGATGCACCATATGACTTACATATNTGTGCAGCTGCAGTTCCAACTCCTCCTGCTGCATGATGAATTAGTATCGCATCTCCTTTCTCTATTCTACCCAAATGAACTAGCATATGATATGCAGTCCCATAAGTTACAGGTATTGCAGCAGCTTGTTCATAACTCATCTCTTTAGGAATTTTTACTACTCTATTTTCTGATAGTACTAATTCTTCAGAATACCCTCCAAAACCAGGGATAGCAATTACTCTATCTTTTGGTTTAATTTTGGTAACATTTTTTCCTATTTCAGTAACTTCTCCTGATGCTTCATAACCAGGAGTGAAAGGAAAATCTGGACTTGCACCATACAAACCCTGTCTCATCATAAGATCAGCAAAATTGATTCCCGCCCGATGAACTCTGACTCTTACTTCTTTTTCTCCAATAGTTTCTCTTTGTTGTTCAACTATTTCTATCGAATCGAGTCCTCCAACCTTCGTATAAACTACTTTCTTCATATTAATCACTTAATTTAGTANCCATTAGATAATCATCTGTTATTATTCCTTTTTCTAAATTTAATATTATTTTATTTATTATTTCATCATCATCTGAAATTTTATACCAAATTCCTTGAGGATATATTACACAGGCTATCCCCTCTTCACATCTATTCAAACATCCAGATTTATTTATCCTGACATCATTAATNCCCATTTCNCTANCNCTTCTTTTCAATTTGGTCATTACTTCTAAAGAATTCTTCGAAGAACAACAACCTCTTTGATTACTGGGATCTCTTTCATTCACACAAACAAATGCATGCATTCTCAATTCGTCTTTCAAAAATATTCCTCATACTTTATCAAACTTAGATGCTAATATAAAATCAGATTCGGTCAAACCATCTATTTTATGNGTAAATATTCTAACTTTTACCCTGCCCCATCCAATTTCAAAATCTGCATGNTGCCCTTCATCTTCGCATATTTTTCCAAGTCTATTTGTGAATTCTAATGCAGATATGAAATCATCAAATGACCACTCTCTTTCCAAATGATGCATAGATATAACTTCCCAATTTCCGTCTATCATTTTCAACATTGATNCACATTCTTCCTCGCTTAGGGGAGGAATTCCTCCTTCACAGGGGATACATTTTTTTTCACTTAATTCCATTCTATCAATCCCATATATGACCATCTCGTCTTCCTTCAATATTTTTTTCTGCTTTTTCTTGAACATTTNCTCGTCTACGCATATCTTCTTTCTCAAACGTTAGTAATTCATCATCTTCCAAGTATGATTTACGCATATGGGCAATTATTTTTATCTGAACTATGACATCTCTTGCAATTGATATAAAATTACCATTACTATCCAGTATATCTACTGAATTCCTAGTAGTTCCAATTAACATTCCTCCTACTTTCCTATCTTCATCCTTTGTAAGGACTCTATTATCTATAGTTATTTCAATTAAATCATCCTTCCTCAAACCGTGTTTTCTATCAATCAATGNCCCATGAAAATTATCTTTATTTTCATTGAGATCAGGAGAACCATTTTCTACATACATCCTTCTANCCCATTCTGGTAATTTTTCAGTATCCGATGCATTGCGGCCTNCAGTCATATATGCACGTGAACGTAATTCTAAAAAAAGAGGTAGGGTNATTGTTTACTATTTTAGNATGCTTAACGACTAATGATTTCAAGTGTTNGGATGTCATCCAACGGCCTGAGGAGTNCCTATGGCATCCATCGAGTGGCGTTCTATTCCTACAGTATTATACCCTCAAGAAATTTTAGATAAAGCATTTTCAAGAGCAAGTAAACAAGCAAATTTAGTTGAAGATCCGGATAAATATCATAGAGTAAGAAAGCAAATGAACAGGATGGTTCAATCTGCCGCNGATATAATCTCGACAACTCTACTTGATTACATAGCAAAATGGCCTAGCCTAAATTCTCTATCCGATTTCGACCAAGCTTTAGTNGATGCAGCNGTAGGAAGTGATGATTTTCGTCATAATTTAGGGGCATTACAATGGGCTTCAGATAAAGTAATTCAGATAGCATCAGACTCACAACAAAAAATGTTAAGATTAAGAGAAATTGATGGTTTTCACAAACAAAGAAGACACGCCTATGGCCGATTATCATCAATTATTGATCAAATCTCAGATCCTATATTATGGCTTGGTGATGCAAGAAATATCCTTAGAAAATTGCCCTCNATTGATTCATTAGAACCTTGCATAGTAGTCGCTGGCTCCCCTAACGTTGGCAAATCTGCATTAATAAATTCTCTTTCGAGTGGAGAGCCAGAAGTAGCAGAATATCCATTCACTACTAAACAATTACATTTAGGGCATTTCTTGTATCG
The DNA here is from genome assembly GCA_002172375.1 of Euryarchaeota archaeon TMED129. Classification (GTDB taxonomy): domain Archaea; phylum Thermoplasmatota; class Poseidoniia; order Poseidoniales; family Thalassarchaeaceae; genus MGIIb-O3. The sequence goes on from NHGE01000025.1 coordinate 9,985, forward strand.
AAGGCGTTCTTACCAGATGGTTGATACGCCCGGGCTTCTAGATAGGCCAATGTTTGAGAGAAATAGTATTGAAATGCAGGCTATTGCCGCTTTAGAGAATATTGGAGACATTCTACTATTCTTAATAGANGATACTGGAAATCCAACTACTCCTATTGATGAACAAGAGAATTTACTTAAAGAAGTAAAAAATTTGATTACTGGCAAGCCAATATTGGTCGTCCATACTAAATCTGATTTATACGACGAGATTCCATCAAACTTGGATATTTGCATAAGTGCAAAAACTGGATNCGGAATTGAAGAACTTAGATCATATCTAATCAAGATAATTGCTGCAGATGACGTATCTGATCCATTAAGTCTACCTGAACATTGGCATCGCGAAGACGATTCAATAAAACCAATGGGTTCTCCTCAAGAAATTTTACGTCGTCAAGATGAGGCTAGATATTCATGAAATATGCCAATTATGNCCACAAACAGTNCAAAAAATCTGATGNCCTCCAAATGAATTATCTAAACCTTCAATCTCTTTCTTTGTTCCGCAGTTAGGGCATTTCGGCGCAACCATGTATCTACCACTATCCTTTGGTTATTCAAAGATACTATGAAATATGTCATGCTTCTCTAAATTTTCTATATAATTCTCTTAATGGGAATGCCATTTCAGTTGCACTGAAGAATAAAAATANNCCTATTCCTCCAATAATTAATTCTAGTGCTGAGTTAAGATGTATTTCAATTCCTATTACNGCATCTTGGTTACTTATTGTCGAACCATCCTTGCCTCCTGTGATGAATCTATAATCGCCGGATTCCATTCTGAATTCTAATTCCCCATCAGAACTAGATCCGCCTGCAATTATATATTCTTCAAAATCNACTTCTGTACAGTTTGTTAGGCCATTGTTATCGGGCTCACATAATTCATCATATTGTTGGATGACGCCAAACCAACTTCTTTCAGATTCTTCCCATTCAACAGAAATTTCTATTTCAAGTAAATTAAATGCCCGTGGGACTTCAATGTCCGCAGTCGTCATTGCCACTCTACATCCAATATCTTCATCTTCACTACAAGGTACTATTGGAATGTCATTCACTACTTCTTCAGTAGAAAAACCAACAATACTTCCAATCATAATGCCTATGCATAAGAAACCTACAAATCCAGGCAATATTGATAAAATCTTCATCATCATTTTTTCAATTCCCAATTATTCAGCTTTGTTGTAAAATATTCATTATTAATAGTAGAATTGCAAAAGCAGGGAAGAAGTACATCATTATTGTCAACCTCTTCCTTGATTTATCCTTTTTCTTCCAGGAATCTTCACATTCTTCGTTACTACATACTGGAGGTATACTCTCAAGAGTAATTGGTTTCCAACATATTGAACAGTGCCTATGAGGTGGTATTCCTGAATTTTCTCTTCTTTTGCTCTTTCTGGATGCTGCTTCTCTTGCTTCTTTGGCAGTTCTTTGAGCTGCCCTAAGTATCGTATCTTTACGACTCAACTAATCACCTTTTACTATAGTGCCTTCAAATACATTTCCTTGGACTGCATTTTTTATATTTTTCATCTTTCTTCCATCTAATATGTTCAATGTTAAATTAGATTCTACAGCCAAAGAAACACCTATCGGATCTACGACTTGCGAAGCACCCGCTTTAGCATGTTTTGCAGGCCCTACAATTTCTTGTAATTCATGGATACTCATTTCATCAAATGATTTTGCATTTTTGTTTTTTCTTGGGTCTTCATCATAAACCTTGTTTACGTTTGTTGCTATGATGCATTTTTCAGAATTAGTAGAAATCGCCAATTCAATAGCAACCTTGTCAGTTGTATGGCCAGGTAAAGTCCCCCCCATTACAACAACATCATATCTTTCCATCAGTATCACTGCTTGAGAAACGTCATTTGGTATCTTCTCAGGAACATTTATTCCAGAGTTTTGAAATATTTCTTTAATTATAGAAGCATTCAATCTAGTCGCAGAAATTCCTATTCTATCAAGGGCCAAAACATCATCAATTATCGACTCTACAAGTTGAATGCTTTCTCTTGCGGGACTTCCTCCTCCTACGACTATTCCAAACCTCACTCCAAAAGAAACCTGTTCCTTCACTAACTCTGCTAAATCTTCAAGCCAACTACTTCTTTCTGCTACTTCAGGACGTAATAAGCTTCCACCGACCGCGACGACGACGTTCTTCATTGTCCGATGCAAGAAGATGCCCCCTTTCAAGTTCTATGCTCTACAAATGCTGAAGGGTTGAAATGTAGCCTCCTATGGCATTTCACAGGAGGACGTGCATGGCTGAGGATTTGGAATTACAACAACGTCGTTTAAAATTAAAAAAAGTCCTTACCGAAGTGGCTGCTATGCGCGGAATGGGTACAGAATTAGTATCAGTGATAATACCTCCTGACAAGATGATTAGTGATGTTAGACATCATCTTTCACAAGAAGCCGGACAAGCAGCAAATATAAAATCCAAATCTACAAAAAAGCACGTTACTGATGCTATAGAATCAGCAATATCGACACTCAATAGATACAAAACACCAGGTGATCTAGGAATAGCCTTATTCGTCGGCCATGTAATTACTGGAAATAATAAAACTCGACTTATTTCTACGGTGATAGATAACCCACCTGAGGCTTTTTCTTCATTTAGATACAGATGCGACTCATCATTCGAGTTAAGTCAACTCGAAGAAATGCTAATAGATAGAACTGCCTATGGTCTTTTTGTAATTGATAGATCTGAAGCTGCTTATGGCTTAGCATCTGGTAAAAGGCTACACTGTCAAGAGCATATTACTTCTTTAGTTCCTTCTAAGCATGGGAGGGGAGGTCAATCTGCTCAAAGATTCGAAAGATTAATTGAAGAAGCAGCACATAAATTTTTCAAAAAATCTACTGAAAGAGCTTGTTCTTATTGGCTTCCAATGATTCAGGATCTTAAGGGGATAATAATTGGAGGGCCAGGTGCAACAAAGGATTTTGTAATCAGAAATGATTATTTCCACCATGAAATAAAAAAATTAATTCGTGAACCTTTTTTTGATGTTGGTTATTCCAATGAAAGTGGTCTGAGGGAACTTATCCAAAGAGCTGGAGGTTTAATGGATCAAATTGAATTAGATGTTGAAAGAAAGATGGTAGATATCTTCCTTCGTGAAGTAATGCAACCACATCCTAAGGCAACATATGGAGAATCTATGATAAGGGCTGCACTAGAGCAAGGTGCAGTCGAAACACTACTACTTTCTGAATCCATTACAAAGCGACGAGTCCATTGGTCTTGTAAAGCATGCAAAAATGCATGGGAGAGTACACAAAATAGGTTGTCTGATGTTCCTCGGTGCCCCGAATGTAAATCAGAAGAAGTTTTTGATGATCCGGAAAAAACGGTTGATTTAATAGATGAACTTTCTATATTAGCAGAGCGAACTTCATCAAAAGTAAGACTAATTTCATTAGATACTGAAGAAGGAGCAACATTAGATGCCGCTTTCGGTGGAATAGCAGCTATCTTGCGATATGCATGGTCATGAGGTGAGTTATTTTGGATACTTTAATTAAAGATATTTATCCCTTTTTCAAAGAAGTATTCACTTCCTTGGGTTTAGAAGAGGATATTTGGTCACATTTAATTGGTCCGGCAACCATTGAAGGTGATTACGATATTGCTTTACCTTGTCATTCACTTTCAAGGTTAATGAAAAAATCTCCTGTCGATATCTCAGAACAGATAGTTACTTTATTTTCTAATGATGTTTTTAGTATTGCAAAAGTTTCATCTAAGAATGGTTTTGTTAATATTGGGGCCTCTCCTTCTTGGTTAGAGGAACAACTTTCCTGCATATTATCCGATGAGAGGCTAGGAGTTACTAATGACAATTCACGTATATTTGCAGTTGATTATTCAGCGCCCAATGTTGCTAAGGAAATGCATGTGGGGCACCTACGTTCTACCGTAATCGGAGATTCAATAGTAAGATTATTATTATTTAAAGGCCATACTGTTCATCGTGAAAACCATATTGGAGATTGGGGGACTCCTTTCGGAATGCTTATCGAACATCTATTAGATTTAGGTGAAGATAAAGCAGCAAAAGAATTAGGAGTAGGCGATTTAGATAGTTTTTATAAACAGGCAAGATCTAAATTTGAATCATCAGAAAAATTCGCATCCAGATCTAGAAATAGAGTGGTACTACTTCAAGGAGAGGATAAAGAAACTCTGCGACTTTGGAAAATACTGGTTTCTGAATCAATGAGGTACTTCAATGAAGTATATTCTACATTAGGCGTCTTACTCTCTGATTCTGATATTAAAGGTGAATCTTCATATCATGATTTATTGCCAATTGTAATTGATAGGCTCTCAAAATCTAATATTTTAGTTAATAGCGATGGTGCAGATGTTGTTTTTCCTACAAAGAAATGGTTGAATAGAAAAGGTGACGAGATGCCAGTAATTATTCGTAAAGGAGACGGAGGGTACAACTATTCTGCTACGGATTTAGCATGTATTATTGACCGAACAGAAAGATTAAATTGCACAGATTTAGTTTATGTTGTAGGGACTCCTCAAAAACAACATTTTGAGATGGTCTTTGACATCGCCCTTATGGCCGGTTTCATGCATGAAAAGCATAATGCTACGCATGTTAATTTTGGTTCAGTTCTCAATAAAGATGGAAAAATCCTCAAAAGTCGTGAAGGTGATGTGATAAAATTAGTTGATTTACTGTCAGAATCAATATCTAGGGCAAACGCAACAATCATTGAGAAAAATCCTAATTTATCTAATGATGAGAGACTAAAGGTAGCAAAAATGATAGGTATAGGTGCAGTAAAATATGCCGACTTATCTACTGAAAGAAGTAAAGATTATATTTTTGATTGGGATAAAATGCTATCTTTAGAAGGAAATACTGCTCCATATTTGCAATATGCACATGCAAGGATATGCAGTATTTTTTCTAAATCTGACATCTCACGTAGTTCACTAGCCAATTCAATTTTTACTATAGTAGATAAAGAAGAACAACTTTTAGCAAAAAGACTTCTTTCGTTCCCATTTATAATTGAAGAATCGATATCTACATACTCTCCACATAAATTATGTAATTATTTACATTCACTGGCATCTTCTTTTGGTTCATTTTACGAAAATTGTCCTGTTTTGAAGAATGATGATGAAAAGATCATTAGAAGTCGGTTATCTCTTTGTGATTTAACAAGTAGGACATTAAAACTAGGTTTAGAGTTACTAGGTATAGATACTCCGGAAAAAATGTAGTTAATATGCTAAATGATATGCAAAACTGCCATAAATTATTCCAGAAACAGCCAAACTTTCTTCATTAAATCTTTCCATGGTATCTAAATATGTGTGGTACTCAGAAGAGCCAGATCCATAACAAGATACAACATTGCCAAATTCATTNTCATCTATTTCATTTAGAAAAGGTGCAAAATCAGAATTATTTGGCATTTCCGATGATTCAATATATCTAACATTAATTGGNTATTTTTCATACAATGAGGAGTATTGCTTCNCAAATTNTTTTATTATATTATTAATTTCTGTAATATCCTTTTTATTATTTCCGAATATTGTTATGCCAGTATTTCTTTCTAAATCAACATGATTCATATCTAGATTAATATATATTCTCAAATTTTCATTAAGATTAGCTTTATGTTTTTGCACCCATTCTCTTGATCCCCACAGACCTTCTTCNTCTCCNCCCCAAGTGCAAAACCAAATAGTATGTTCTGGTTTTCCTTCAGATTCNAAGATTAGTCCAAACTGCCTGGCTATTTCCTGAACTGTCGCGGCTCCTGCAGTATTNTCNACTGCTCCTTGCCCGTTGTAAACCGTATCNTGATGGGCTCCAAAGATAATTAATTCTTCACTTTCTCCTTCAATAATTCCACAAGGCACATATATTGTTTCTTTCCCCTGATTTTGTACGTCTATTATTAATTGAATTCTAGACTCTCCATCAACAACTTCGCTAAGTAAATATTCTCCTGTACTTTTAGAAACCATCATTAATCCGATANTTTCTGGTAAATTACNAAAGGATTCNACATCTAAAGATTTGAAGTATGGAACGCAATCNCCTTCAATCAAACCTGCACAGTTAGTCTTATCATTGACTAGTATTAATGCAANAAGTTGATTCTCCTGTGCTCTCTTAAACAATATTGTATTACTTTCTGTTGCAGGAATATCCTCNNCTCCNTCTCTTATCCAAACTAATCCTATTTTTTCAGATGCTGAACTCCAGCTTTCATCGCTACTGCCTCTATTCAGATCAACTATTTCTACATAATCAGCATATCTTATGTCTGTAAAACCACTATATCCTTGTATGACATAATCTTCTCTATGTTCAAATTCAGTTATTTCTCTGTTAGCATCAGCTAATGNGCAAGGACTAATTCCTCCCAATATNTCTCCTACATCGCCTGNCTTACATGTTGATAATTCAAACTGATTTCCCATAACAAACATTGGCACTGAAAACTCTTCTAGAGTTGAAGGAATGCCCATTTCAGAAAAGTTATATTTTATTGAATCTGCAGTATTTTTTTCTTCTATTGTGCCCGATANTCTTCCTTCCCATTCTGGGTGTCCAAGGTTAACTAAAGTTTGTGTATATGATTTAGTTTGTTCAATGTCAAAGTCAATTAATGTATATTCAACATCCTCTCCAATAAATTCCATTATTTCATCAGAGTACAAAAAAGCCCCCCCTGAAGTTCCAATAAGGAGAATCGCAATAATTCCTAATGTTGGTACAGGTGTATCCCTTAGTACAACAAAACCTTGATAGATTTTATTTTTTATTCCTTCCGACAGANTATCATTTACTATTTTNGCATCAATAATCTCTGAATCTTCNAATTTTTTTATTAATTCTTTTTTATTGCCATTTTGTGTTATTTTTCGACTTTTCAATTCAGCTTTTAATTCTTTAACTGACATTTCTTCCCATTGACTCATTCCCATCACCATTGCTATTGGAACTTATTTTGGTATTAGTTGATTATAATTATCTTATTTCCTATTTTTTCTGAACTTCTGTACCTTTCCATCTTTTTCCCAATTTATGTTCAATATTCAATTGATCTAGTATTCTTGCCACTACGAAATCAATAAGTTCAGAAATTGTTTTTGGTTTATGATAGAAACCTGGACTNGCCGGAAGTATCACAACACCCCATGTTGACATTTTNGCCATNGCTTCTAAGTGAGCAGTTGCAAATGGAGTTTCTCTTGGAACTATTATGAGTTTTCTACGTTCCTTAAGTGCTACCAAAGCACTTCTAGTAGCCAAATTATCTGATATTCCTGCAGCAATTTTTCCTATTGTTGTTCCACTTGATGGGCATAAAATATAAGCGTCATATTTGGCAGAACCAGAAGCAGGTCTGGCAGCTAAGTTTTTGTTATCATGAAGAGTAACTCCCTTTCTATTTGCCATTTCTTGGGGNGTCATTGAACATTCTAAGTCTAGATTAATTGAACCTGCACTAGTAACTATCAAATCTACTTCCCAATTTGCTTCTGAAAGTGCTTCTACCAATCTCACTGCATANTGTGCTCCAGAAGCACCTGTAACTGCAACTACTGCTCTTTGCATGAAATAGCGTAACAATCCTATAATTTGAACTATTGCCTAAATATTATACACATTCATTCAATGCTTTTGCTAGATATACATACTCGTCTTCATGATTATATAATTGAGAAGATATGCGAATATATCTCGTATCATGCAATTCCCAGGGGAATATAGGAACTTGAATGGAATANTCATCTAATAATTTATTATGTAAAGGATCTCCTTGAATACTGAAGGGTGGAATTTCCTTATCTGGAAGNTCTATTGAAGCTATTGCTGNTACCATATTATCTGGAAATGGTGCTTTGATATCTAATTCTTGACATAATATATTTCTTCCTTTCACTGCCAATTCTGTATTTCTTTTCATTATTTCATCCCATCCTCCGTCTACCATGCTTCTCATGTGGCGGATAGAATCTGGTATACACATCCAAGGTGTAGGATCATAGGTTCCTGACCAAGAAAATTCAAATTCAAATTTTTCTTGAGCACTACCCTTAAATGAAGCGCCATGACTAATATTCAAAGGCCTGAAATTATTCTTTTTGTCTTCACGAATGTGNAAAAATGCTGAACCCTTTGGNGTACAGAGCCATTTGTGACAATTACCTGTAACATATGCTGCATTAATTTTATTGATATTCAGATTTATTATCCCTGCTCCATGGGCAGCATCTAATAAAACATCTACATTTTCTTCATCTAATTTCTTTATTATTTTTTCAAAAGGCATCTTCATCCCGGTCGGACTTGTCACTGTGTCAATTAAAGCTAATACAGTTCTATCACAAACAGAATTTAATACCAAGTCTACTACTTCTTGTTCATTTCTCACATTAAATGGGATTTCTACGACTACCGTTTCAGCATCCATTTTTTTTGTCACAAAATCTACTATATTTCGACATGCTTGATATGTATGGTCGGTTACGATTATCTGATCTCCGGGTTTTAAATCTAGATTTTTCAGTACTGTATTGACTCCACTAGTGGCATTTGGTATAAACACCAATCCATCTGGATTAGCATTAATGAATTCAGATAAACTAATTATTGATTTTTTCCAATAATCAACATAATCTCGTTCAAAAAATTTAACTGGATCTTTTTCCATTTTCTGCCTATATATATCCTGTTTGTTTAATATTTCTATTGGTGTCGCACCAAACGATCCATGATTTAGGAAAACCGTATTTTTGTCTAACTGCCAATATTTGGCAAGATCACTCCTTCGAGGTAAATCCATATCCATTCTAAA
>NHGE01000026.1 GCA_002172375.1 Euryarchaeota archaeon TMED129
GCGAGAGCAGCAGTCAAACCTGCTGCGATTAAAGCGAGTGAACGTTTCATTGGTCAATCCCTTAGAATTTGTACTTGGTGCCCATTTCGACTTTCCAGTCGCGGGTGTCATCACTATCTTGGAAGACATTTTCCCACTTACCATAAGCACTGAAACTATCAGTGATCTTTACTTTACTACCAACTTCTAGAACCTTAAAGGTGTCACTATCGCCAGCATCAGGATAAGAAACCCCAAGGCCACCTTCAATATAAGGAGAGAGACGACCTACTTTGGTTGAATATCCGACACGACCCTGATGGACTGTCTTGGAGTAGTCCTCATCAGTTCCTTTGAACTCGTGCTTGGACTCAACGTATGGACCTGCCATGACTGGGGCGGAGACCGCCAAACCGAGCAGGGCAACTGCGAATGCTTTCATTTGTTTCTCTTGTAAATTGCAAAGACCAAACTTTGACGTTCGGTCCCTACTATATTACCACGGTTAACCTGATCTGTACCTAAGGTTAGGTTAAGGTTTACCTATGTGTGTTGAATCTCAAACACCTTTAACTTCTGATGATCAGGAATGATCTTCTGCAATTCTACNACGAGCATTCCATTTGTGAAACTGACTGTGCCAACTTCGACATCATCTGCCAGATTNAAACCTCGTGCGAAGGATCGAGATGCCACGCCCCTGTGGACATACTCCTCCTCGTTANCCTTCGCCGCCCTTGACTTGACGATCAGGACATTGGTTTCTGTAGTTACCTCAATGTCTTCTGGTGACCATCCAGCTAGTGCTACTTCGATCCTCCACTTAGTGTTTGATTCCTTAACAATATTGTAGGGAGGATACTGACCGCCTGGTGACCCTACCCCGTAGGAATGCAAGCGGTAAAATAGGTCGTCAAAACCTACTGAAAACTTTTGTGACGCATCAAAAATAGCGTCGATGTCTTTCGACGTAAACTTAGTAATGTCCATAGCTCCTTATAAAGCGAGTGGTGATGTGTGGTCCCCGAAGGCAACCAAGTTTATTTAGCACACATACCCAGTAGTGTTTACCGTAAACATATTCATCTTGCTAAATACCTCTAGCACTTTATACCTATGGAAATGAGAAAGTCTCTGCTCCCTATCGTTATGCTTTTGATGACAGCGGGTGCCGCCCAAGCAGGTGGTCTCGTTACTAAACATGCTTCGAGTGTGCAGTTGAATGTTGATGCTGCTCGTACTCAAGCGACAAGAATTGGTTCTTCATTCAGTATCTCAGGATCAAATATTGATACTACTGACGGATCCACTGCAGGCACAGTGTCTGCAGGCACTATCACCTCGGGTGTTTATAATCCTGGCACTATTGCTGCCACACAGGACACAGCAGGCGCAGCTTTCAGCTTCGCTCAATCCTATAATCAGGCTGATGCTGTACCTACATCTGCTGCAACTGTTGGCACTATTCCTAACTTCGGGTCAGTTACTTCATACACAGCTGGCACCAAAGACACACTTGCAGGTACTGTAACCAGTGCAGGTATTCTCACCGTGACTGCTGGTGGAGCTGGCACATCAGCTACAGGACAATTCGTAAGTGAGATCACCGTTATTGACTAGGAGCGTTAGGGATGACCCATTTTGGAAGGACAATATCTTGGTCTGCCCTAAGTGTGGTGGTTGCAAGTGCCATACCTGTGACTGCCCTGGCGGTCCCCGTGGTCCCAAATTTCACCCAGGGATCAATGACTAGCCATACGGAAACCACCTCAAAGGTGACCGAGACCATAAACAGCATGGACTATAACACGGGATATCAGTATTCCGTAACTGGCTCAGGCGTTACCGCTTCTGGTAACCTAAATCCTGGTACAGGATCAAACAATGTAACTATTGATGGAGTGACTTCTTCATGGACAACGCCGACGAGCAGACCGTCATTTACTCAGACAGCACCAGGTGCAGCATTCCAATTCACGGAAACTCTGAGCGGACCAGGTTTGACTCAGCAAACAATTATTCAAAGAGTGACCGAGGTCACAAGCGTAACCGATACTACAAGTATCTTTACCCAGTAATAGCACTGTTTATAGCAGCACCAGTCAACGCTGAGACGGTTGGTGGTGTCAGTGCAACAGCATCTCCCATCGCGAATAGCTCTGGCTCAGTGACCAACCAGGCAATTCAGGTTTTGCAAGGTCCTTATATCACTAATACATATGGGAATGGCATTAGTTGCCAAGGACCCACTATGAATTTCACCCCGTATGTAACAGGATCGGCATCAGCATCTAAACCATATGAGTCATACTATATGGATCCTGTGTATGACATGCGTGACCTTAATGAGGACGGTTCATTAGACAACCCAGGAGATATTCTCTACCACGTCCCTACTAGGACTGGACAGAAGGATAACTACAGTTTAGGTATAGGTTTCTCTGCCACATGGTCAACACCATTGGATAAGAAACTACAAGAGCAATGCAAAGAAGCAGCTGCTGCTAACATCAACATGATGAATCAGCTAACTGCTAATAAAAGATTAGATTTTGAGATCGCGAGACTTAAAAATTGTGGTAATTTATTGAAGGAAGGAATTCGTTTTGCACCTGGCACAAAGTATGCTTCTATCTGTGCTGATGTCCAAGTGCAGAATGTAAGTGTGTTAAAGGATCACAAGCATTCTATTCCTTCCCCTTCAGTTTCCGAATCGCGTGTGAGCGAATCCGCTGCTGATCTCGGCGGAACATTACAGACTCAATCGGTGACTTTTTCCCCCGAAGACTTGCAATCTTTTTCATCACCTTCTTCACAGTCGGCTTCACCACTTTCAGAAGCAGATCGGCAAGCGGTTTTGAAAGCAGTGCAGCAGTCGTTGCAACAACAGCAATAGATGCAGTCGCAGTAACAGCACCAGCACTAGGGATATTACCTACAATCTGATCAGGAATGGATAGTTTGTCTGTTACCTGAATACATTCCTTACCAACCAGTCGATACTCAGTGACTTTCTCGTCACCCTTGATGTGTCCGACTGGTTCTTTTAATGCTTGTACTTCTGTAGGACACTCCACCTCATCGGTGCTTACACTGGTGTCCTCAGGGATCTCTGGTGTGTCGAGATCTGGTTGCTTTGTAGGAGACACAGGTGGGACTGGAGTTTCATAGGTGAAATCCATCTTGTTAGTGTCATAGTCAAGAGGATTGAAGGATGGCATACCAGCATCGCAGTATGTTACCAGTCCATTCTCATCATCTACACCTACAGTATTAGAATTATTATTTGATTCATGCGCCTCTACACATCCAGGCACGTCCACAATAGGTATACCAACCTGACTTGTCACAGGTACACTAGGTGGTATTGCTGTAGGGGGATTTACAATCCAATCACGGACTTCGGGGATCCTAAGATCCCCAATGTCTAAGTCATCTATTCGTATATCCCTGATTTCCATTAGCAGTCATTGAAGACACTACCAACTTGTGATCCTGCCTCAGCTCCTGCTTTGTTACCTAGAAGTAACGCCCAACCACCTGCTAACCAACCCACATAAGGGATGCCAGAAAGGACAGGAACAGCAACACCAGCAGCAATAGCACTACCTGCCATCGCACCTTGTGACCGTGCTCCAGCGTCCGCCACGATGCACTCTATTTCTTTTGCAGACTTTCCCCCGCCGTCAATTGCACCCCCGATATTTCTAGTCCCATCCATAGTGTATTGATCACTACGATACTCTTTACGATCCTCGTATTTATTACTACCAAAGAAACCACTTTGATTCTTTTGAAGNTCTAAGGATTTCTGAGACTCAAGGATAGCAGGATCGTTTGCTTTATATTCCACACTGTATCCATCCTTATTCGCTTCAATTTTATAAGAAGAATATGGTGTACCGCGTGGGATATTAATAGTAGGGACCTGAGGTTGCTTCGGCCTGTTGACTACATACCCAAGTAATCCAATATGTGCAACAGCGAATAGACCACCGACAGCACCAACTACGATCTTTAGTTTATTATTCATGGGAATTTAGGGATAGGGAGAGAAGCACCTCCTGTTGCCTTAGGTAACTCAGGCATTGCGCCACCCATCATACTAGGCAACGCACCAGCGATTGCTTCTGTCGCTGCTGCTGCAACCTTACCCATAAGTTGTGCGGTAATTGCATCCTTCTGCATATACAGATAGGTGCCACCTCCGACGATACCTGCAGTACCTACAAATGATAGGACTGCCATTACATTAATTAGTTTTTGCATAACATTTACAGTTTGTAGGACTCATCTGTAGAAATTTTGATTGGTCCCTGCTCAAGACGAATAGTCTGTGAAGGTGCAGTCTGTGCTGCTTTCTCAATCAATCTTTCCATCTGCTCTTTGGTAATTCCACCGCCATTACCACCACCTTCTCCTCCTTTCTTTGCTGCCTGAACACCAAAAGTAGCCAGAACCCCAGTAAAGACGCTGGCTATGAAAGTCGGATCGAGTTTCTGCTCTGGAATTCCAAGAGCAGGGGGGAGTTTAATGTATGCTAGGGTGAGTATTCCGCCACTCCAGACGAGAATACCAAGTCTAACAAAAGTAGACAGGATGGCAAGTTGTTCTTCCTTGTCATCTGCTGCTTCTTTTAGTTTTCCTAGAAAACCTTTCTTTTTAGGCTCTTCTTTGGGTGTAACTTGTGACATTAGGATTCAACAGTTTGTTTTTTCTTCCCAATATTATATTTGGACTCTAGAGTCCATTCACCTTTATCCTTAAAGGACAAAACTTTGATTTGGTTAAGGGGAGCAAGCTCTCCGACCTCTTCATCACGAGCAATGTCAATCAGACCCCAGTCCGATAACAGTTTCGCAATGCGACTTCTACGCTCGATATCATTCGTAGTGATGTTTGTTGGCTTACCATCCAACGCAAACAACTCTTTGAAGTGTACGACGTAATACTTACCACGTTTGTGGAGAATGTGACAAGACTGATATAGTTTGCGCTCTTTCCTTGACGCAACACCAATACGGGTGAGGGTTTCTCTTACCTTGAGAAAATCGTCGGGTTCTTTAAGCGTCACTTCGAGCATCATGTCTTGAGACCATTGGATCTCATCGCTCATTTCTTACCTCCAGTATTCAATTTAGATTCAATAATTTTTATCTGGTCTTGGGTTAGAATCTTTAGCGCCGCTTGTGCTTTCTCAGTGTTGTAACCATAGTATTGTTTAACTAGGTCAAGATCACCGTCCTTTATCTTCTTGTCCCACGGGGAAAATCTCTTGGATTTCCTAACACTATATAGGAAATATTGATATTGTAAGTCACTATCTAAATTCTGGCACGCATTCATCTCATTAGCGTGCATCAACGTATCGATGTGATGCATCATACACTTATTGATAACGTATGCTGGATACTTCTTCATGGCAATAGGATCCTCCGAGAGATCCCCTTGCTTCAAATTAATACTGTTAAGGTAATCCTTAAGAGGGATTTCATACTGTGCCATAGAGGGATGCCAGAGGAGTAGATTCAGCGAAGTTAGTAACCAACAATTCAGTCTTGAGTTTATTATCTGGACGATGCTTCATACCATAGGTAATACGAAACTCTTCTTGATGATAATTAGTATACGCTTCTTTCAACTCATCGTCAACATTATATGTCACCAACCAGTTGTGAGGACATACCTTACAGTCTTCTACAAACTTTGTGTGATTAAAATTCTTATGCATCTCTGCATTGGTGCCATACAAAAAGGTCTTAATTTTATATGGAGGGTCTAGGAAGATGAATGCCTCACCTGAATCAGCACCACTATTCATTACGAGCTCGTAGTCTAGGTTAGTGATGTGCCAGTGCTGAATGATCTCAGAGATACTCTTCAGATGATTAGCACCACGGGTAGTAAAGTTTTGATTGGATGCAGTCTTAGAGAATGAAGAGTTTTCAGTCAACCCGCTATAGCTGCACTTATTAAGAATCCAAAAAAGCTGAGCTTGACGAAAAGTGTCTGCCTTGGAAATCTCTGCTTTAGCAGCGACAAACAACTCCTTTGCCTTGTCTTCGCTGCTATGCTCAGTTTTAATCTCGTAGAGTGTTTCAGATAACTCATCCCCACGATCCCGCAACGTCTTCCAGAAACTGTAGAGATACTCATACTTATCATTAATCCATACGGGAGTGTCGGGATACTTCTGAGTGAAAAGAAGTGCAAGACTTGCTCCACCCACAAAGGGCTCACGAAATTCTGAGATGTTAGTTGGAAACTTCTCAATTANACTCTTTGCTACCCTTGATTTACCACCAGGATAACGAAGTGGGGTTTTCAAATACTTCATTCTATAGAAACTTTTAGTTGGGGCATTTCAAATGGACCAACATTCACACTCCCACAGGGGAAGACGTTGAATGAGATAGTCCAACGGTCATAGTTATCTAGTTGACGACCTGAGTAGTGTCGTAACCAAGAGGGAAAGAGAATAAGTTTATTCTCCTGTGCATCAAATTTCTCATTGATACCCCACTCACAATCCATCTTATCACCTTGGAAGACATCTAGTGTGTCATATGTGCGAGGCGTAACAGGATCGTCAAAGAATGTGGGAGCACCAGGAGTGAGGTAATAGACAGCACTCAAATATGACATTGGATGCCTATGTAAGGGGTGTCCAAACCCACTTCCTGCAGGTGCATAGTTAAACCACATAGAAGAGATCTCTAGGGCATCACAGTAGAGTTTGTATGCATACCTATACTCGGCCAGACAGTCCCAAAAGAATTGCCTTAACTCTGTGATAGGACCCTCTTCTACCTTATGAAGATCAGGACGTGATGTAATAACACCTTCAGGAAAGTTTGACTGCTGAGAAGGATAACCCTCCATGGATTCAATCACACGTTGGTTGAGAGTTTCATCAGGTTGTTGATATGTCCTGCATACTACAGGAAACATATGTAATTCAGTCCCTTGCATATTCATCTAAACTCAATGGTCCAAGATCCTTCCAACCTTCAGTCTTAACTCTAGCCATGGGTAGTCCATGTCCACCAAGATTGATATCACCTGAGGGGAATGTGTTAAATGCCACAGAGTATCTATCGACATCTTCTGTATTGGGAGCAGATGCATGGATCATGTAACTAGGAAATAGTAACAGACCACCAGCACCACCATGATATGCCAACTCACTGTTGACTTTACCATCTAAGTAAAAAGATCCCCACTCCCTCTGAAAGAGAGGGTCAATGAAGATCGTAGGAGCACCCTGAGTGAGGTAGAAGATACCACTGTAGTAGGACATAGGATGTCTGTGAGCGTCATGGTGATGACCAGACCCTGCTACAGATTTGTTTGCCCATGCCTTATTAACCACTAACCTATCACAGTTGAGACCAGTGTCAACATGCAATGTATCAACACACTCCTGAAACCAAGACATAAGTGGAGAAAAGATTTCTCGTCCTTGAATATCTGCGGAAGTAAGGACACCTGTAGGTTCGTTAAAAGACTTATACTCCAGGTTTAGTAGAAGACCTAGAGTGCTATCCAGTAGAAATCGATCACAACGAAACTCATAGCACTGAATAGGAAAGAAGTTTAATGGTTGATAGTTTTGTCTCACATGTATCCCTCATATGGATTTGGTTTAACTTCTAGCATAACACCATTAACCTTATTAATTAGATCTTCCATAGAGTGATGCAACTTTCGGTATCCGCTGCCAACATAAAGTTGACCTGCAAGCACTGAGACAGTAGCAACACCCCAGAAGATATAATAAAATTTAGACTTAACCTGCGCTCTCCTCTTTTCAATCATCACATAATCAGTTTTTTACTAGGGGTCTCAATGATACTAAACATTTGCTCAAACTGTTTGACCACTGCCTCTTGAGTGTCCAGAGGACCGAAGACAAGGTAGTCTTTGGGGACAGTCACAGGTGCATCACGTCCATTCAGGAGTGGTGCCCAAGGAGCAAACCCCAGTCTACCTTCTCCACTAGGGATAGCGACAATAGGGTTACAGATGGTGAGACTATCTTCAGTCTCTTCGATCAGGTCTGCAACGACATCTTCGCCAGACCGCATACGGAATACTTTTACATTCATTTGAATTCACATCTCATCATTAATTCGGTCAGGAATGCCACCATGTTGATCTCTTGGTCAACAACGAAAGCAGACTTATACTGATACTCAGAGATGACCAGCACTGCTTCAGGAATTGACTTTGGTTGGACATGGGTATAGAGGTTGTCATAGATTTTTCTCATGATAGAAATAGGCTCGTTGTCCATATTCTGAGTCACCCACTTCTTCATGTTGGTAAACTCTTTTGAGCGAATATATCCTACGAGATTGGTAATGTTGATGTCATTAGAGGCACCAAGGATACCTGTATCAATCTTCCCAGAAGAAGAATACCGTTGCAACTCATTGAGTGTGCGACGGAAGTCAGGGAAATGTTTCTGGACCACCTCAGCGACAACCTTTGGCTCGTAGTTGACGCCTTCACTATCTAGGATAGTTTTTNCACGGTTGAAGAATGCTCCTGCTAGTGCTTGCTTATCCTTACCTTTAAGAGCGAAGTCAATTACAGAGCATCGTGAGTGTAAAGGAGAGATGATCTTATTCTTGTAGTTGCAAGTAAAGATAAATCTACAATTCCTTTGAAACTCTTCGATGCAAGCACGAAGAAGCATCTGCACATCAGGTGTGGTGTTATCTGCCTCATCAATAATGATGACCTTATGCTTAGCAGTAGAGGTCAAGGAGACTGTAGAGGCATACACTTTTGCCTGATTACGTACGGTATCGAGGAAACGACCTTCGTCAGATCCGTTGATAACCAGACAGTCGGCACCTAACTCCTTACACAGTGCCTTAGCGATAGTAGTTTTACCCACACCAGCAGACCCTGAGAGTAAGAGATTAGGGATCTCACCCTGATCCAGAAAACCTTGAAAGATTTCCTTAGTGCTTCCTGGTAGAATACATTCGTCAATAGTTTGAGGACGATACTTTTCTACCCAAAGAAACAGTTTGTTACTCATTTGTTAGGCTCTAGCGCAATGAAATAGTTGAGGGAGGAGTTTGAGAGACTGGAGAAGTTAGCGATGTTACGTCGTGAGAGACATACATGGTAACTACCAGGGAGGAGTTTGAGATTCTCAACCTTGAAGCAGTAGCAGAACGTAAGACGCTCTTTTGTCATGTTACCTGGGTCGCTGAAGGTTGGTTTCTTCAGTGGCAGGGAGAAGACATTGGAAGTGTCATTCTTCTTGTCCTTCACACAGATACTATACTCACCCTCATATCCATAGATGCAGAGATCTTCCACACCATAGACTTTAGATGCCTGCATCAGTTGCTCCAGATCCTGCTGTGGCAGGTCAAAGAATAACTCAGGGTCAGGGAGATCAGGATTAAACTCAGGAACTCTACCGATTATCTCGGGGTCACTGTAGTAGAAGGTAGTCTTACCCTTGGTGTCTTCATCATAGATCACAACCTTCTTGTTATCAGGGAAGAAGAGAGTGGGAGATTTGAAGAGAGACAGAGCACCGAGGAAGAGTGGCAGATCATAGATTGCCATCTGCTCAGGGATTCCTTCACGGATATCGCTTGCAGCGATGATATTTTTATTAACTGACATCGTTTCTAGAAACTTACCAGGGTCAATAAGAATAGACTTGTTGATAGCACTGAAATTGCGGAGCAAATCAATGGTTTGCTTGCTCAGTTTAACAGTTTGTCTTGCTTCGGCTTGCATAGTTACTGGGGGTAAGTTTCGGTTTTTGCAGACTGGTCGCTGAAGTAAATCAACAACACAGCATAGTGTAGCACTTTCATGAGGTCACGTCTAGCCGTGCCTTTCTTGTCATAGCGAGAAGCATACTTTAGGATGTTACTCCTACAGAATGCCTCAGCGTCACCACAAGCATTGATGAGATCGAGGGTTTGGATACCTTCGTCACCACTGGAATAGTGTTGCCGATAGGTGCCNATGATGTAGTCTTTCAACTCCTTGATGATCTCATCTTCGTTATACTTGTTTGCCATAATAAAAGAGATTATCTATAAATGATATCAAAGATTGAGGGGATTGTCAACAGAGATGTCAACATCAGCATCAATCTTATCATACAACTCAATGAATGACTGCTTGGTTTCGTCATCGAAACGGTTGAGACATACTTTAATTGCCTTAACACGGTCAGAGAAGATACTGTATGCACGGATGATGTGGACAAGACGACGAGTAGAAATTACTTCATCAACACCACCATCCTTGAAAGTCTTACGGATGATGTCTGCCCATGCAACTAGATTCTTGATGTAGTCATCGTCGCAGCAATCCAACTCAGAGCAGTAGTTATTGAGCATCTTAGTCTCAATAGAAGGAGCAGGATAGTCTTGCTCAAAGGTGACAGGGAAACGCTCAAGGAATGCTTCATTGAGCACGTTGGTGCCAACGAAACGACCGTCATCGCTACCCTTACCCTTGGTGTTAGCAGTGGCAAAGATGTTGAATCCAGTTGCAGGTGTGACCTGACGACCAATCTTCTTAAGGAAGACACCCTTACCTTCTAGGATTGACTGCAGGCAGAGAATTTTGTTGGATGCGAGGTCGATCTCGTCCAGTAGGAGCACTGCTCCACGCTCAAGTGCTTCAATAACTGGTCCATTGTGCCATACAGTGTTACCATCGACAAGACGGAAACCGCCAATAAGATCGTCTTCATCAGTTTCTACAGTAATGTTTACACGGACTAACTCACGTCCTAGTTGGGCACATGCTTGCTCAACTCCAAGCGTTTTGCCGTTTCCAGATAGTCCAGTAATAAAAGTTGGGTAGAAAATCTTGGATTTAATAATCTTCTTAAGATCTGTAGTGTTGCCAAAGGGCACATAGTTAGCATCCTTAGATGGAATGAGTGACTCACTCTGCTTCACAACGGTCTCCAGTTGCTTACGGACTTCCTGCACAGAAAGATTCCACTTACCGATGCCTGCCTTGTAATCAATGAGACGCTTCTTGACAGTTGCGAAGGAGCAATCGAAATGCTCAGCAGCACCAAGCAATTCTGTGGTGCCGACTTGCTCGCCATGCTTGTCTTGAAGATAGTCAACGATTTGATCGGTGGTCACAGGGTGTGGTGCGAAAGTCATGTGTTTCTTTGTTGTGTATACATCTATTATACACAGGATGTTGTCGATTGGTAGTCCACCCATGACGGTTTGCGATCTGGCACACGCAGGTAGTTGGTTGCAACCCACGGTTTACTTGCCACATACCGTTGATATGCAGTGATTGTATCTATATCTTCATCGTACTTCCATTCATCAGGCATAGCACGAGCGAAGGGTGTGTGATCATCAGGACAACCATGCTGATATGTGAGTGCAGCGAGAGTGATTGTCGGTTGACATGCATGTTTTTTACCGTATCTATATGTATACTCCTCACACAGAGAAATACCATGCTGCATCAACCACTGGATATTATCATCAGACTCTGCTACCCATTTGGTGCAAGGGTGATTACGAAATGCACCTTTCTCTGTACGATAAGGAGTCCCATCTTTCTTCAAGACAGGACCCTCATTGAGATACCACTTACTGAATACAATAGCGAGCATCTGACAACACTCTAGTGGCATCTTGACGATGTGTTTGTCTGGCAGCATATGCGCTGCCAAGACAGGATCATCATCTACTGCAAAGATATTCATGCAATTTGATTGATAAAGGATGAGAGGATTTTCTTGTTGTTGGACTTTGCCTTGAGAGTCTTCTTGAAGGCACGAGTAATCTGTGCCTTGGATGCATCCTCCTCTACATCAAACTCTACATCTTCATTCAACTTGTTACTCTGAATTAGAAACAATTCTTGATAACCCATCATTGGGGCAGAGGTTGACTTGTGCTTCCTGAATACATCAGAGGCACTCTTCCTCTGTAGTTGAGTAAGATTGTTGAAGTTTTGGAGGATGTAGTTGATGTCACGGGTGCTACCAAGACGGAATCCAGTGAAGTTACACTGTGGGAAACGACCCTTCATGTAACGCAAGAGAGTTTCAGTCATGTAGTTACCCCACTGTGGTGAGTTGTAGGTACGACCTGACTTACGACAACGGATAGAGACGTTAGAAGGCATTGCAGAGCGATGAACCTTGTCATCATAACTAGACTTGACCCAGCATCCAGACCAGTTGCTCTCACCATCAGTCAAAATAGTGACGTGACATTTTTCAACACCGTGCTTAGCAGAAAATGCAGGAATCAGAGTCTGTAGACACATGATTGCCTCATTCAGAGGGGTGCCACCAAGCATAAGGTGAGAGGGGATGCAGTCAGGGACAGGGCGCTCAGCGAATGGATTGCGGTTGCCGTAGCGTTGCTCATACATCTGAGAGACACGGTAAAGATCCCTAGCATAACGGTCAAAAGTACTGTTATTAAGGTCACCGTTGAGCATTTCTACAAGGTGGAAGTGCTTGGCAACATAGAAGTCATTCTCCTTACCAAGAGACTCCTCATAGTCACGAAATTCAGCGTATGATGCGTCACTTACGAAGGCATACACACTGAATGGGATGCCAGACTTGCGACAGAAGAAGCATAGTGACAGCAGTTGCTTGAATGTGTCGTGAATAATCTCTGCCATGGATCCAGACCAGTCTAGAAGAAAGATTAGACCGTGATTCTTACCATCAGGGCGGACTGTAACCTTCTTAAAGAGGTCTTCATTATAAAGATACTGGTGAAGTTTAGCAGTGTCAAGTATACCTGTCTTAGAGATAGACTCGCGAGCATGTGCTGCTGCAGACTTCTTCATCTCAAACTCTTTCTGAAGATATGACACCTCACGGTTGCAATCTTTCTTGAAATTGTTGTAGTTTTGATCTGAAACAGTCCAGTCAAGACCTGTCTCTGGAGTGAGTGGATGCTTATACTCAGACCAGTATGTCTGTGCCATATCATTGACCATTTTAGGGTCAACAATGACGTGCTTAAGGTCAACATTAGGGATCTCAAGATACCTAGTCTCATTGTTACTGTTTTGACTTGCAATGTCCTGCAGTGCTTCCTCAAGAGACTCATCAGTCATTGCCTCTTCACCACCATTACGGTTGAATGAAGGAGTGTCAAGGTCTGCATCTTGCTGTCCTTGATCAGAATCACTCTCTTGCTCCTCACCGTCATCACTTTCAGATGCAGGTTCCTCATCTTGTGCCTGCTGCTGGTCACTACCACCACCAGAATTGTTGTCTACTTCAGGAATATTAGCAATCTTTTGCTGATCTGCTTCTGCTTGCTCAAACTCTTTGATAGCGACAGCAGCATCGATAGCATCTTGGAAAGACTCTGCCTCACCTACTGCATCGCGAAGAGGAATCTCTTCAGGAGTGAAGGGCATGAAGGCATTTGCACCCAATTTGTAGTAAAGATTGATGCGATCGATCAGTTTAAGAGTCTCAGTGTTGATCTCCTTGACGCTGAAGAAATCATCCTCATGAAGTTGCTTGTATCCACCGTAGAAATCCTTGGAAATACCTGCAAATTTACGTTTCATTAGTTTCTCAATGCGAGCATCCTCGGTCACATTGACATAAGACTTAGGGCAAGGAAGGTTGTCCAGAAGGTCACCGTCTGGAGTGAAGAGGGCATGTCCTACTTCGTGTGCTACCAGCAGATTGAAGACAATTTCCTTAGCATTCCAGATAGGGAGGGTCAAGATTCTCTTATGCACATCGAAGGATGCTGTGCTGACTGCCCTGTGCTCGACAACGAGGTTTTCAGTGGCGAGGAGTTTGGCGAGAGTGCCTTTGACTTCTTGTACGGTCATGCTTTCTTTGTGTATACATCTATTATACACACCCACAAGGTCCCCGAAAGGGGTAGGGTGCCAGTTTATAGACTGTCCTGCTTCATGCTACTGAAGTCACCGATCTTGTCAAAGGTAACTACAGAATCAAACTTGTCTAGGAGGATGTCACCCTTGTGACTGATCACAAATAGGTTAGTCCTGTCGTCCATACCCCTCAGAATCTTCATCAATTCGTCTGTAGCAGCAGTATCAAGGGAAGAATCGAATACCTCGTCAAGTATAAGGAGATTGGTCGATGCAGAGTTTTTCATCTTAGCAATGTCACGCCAGCAAAACAGCAAAGATAGGTCAATTTTCTGCTTTTCACCCTCTGAAAACGATGCATACGAGAATACATCACGGTAACGAGACTTGATGACCTCATTGAATTCTTCATCCAATGTGAAGTTGACAAAGAAGTCCATAGACTGCAGATATTTATTGATTAAACTGTTAAAAATAGGCACAAATTTGCTGATAACCTTACTCTTAATACCACTGTCTCTGAGGAGAGTGGATACGATTTTCAGGTTGTCAAACTCCTTGCTGACATCAGCACAACGCTCAATATTTTCAGAGAATTCTGCCTCATATTCATCTAATTTTACCTTTTCTGCATCAATATCTGGAGTCTCTTTGTTTACCTCAGACATGATGTTTTTATTCTCTTTAAGCAGTCGTGAGACTTGCTTATCAATGTTTAGATTATCGCTCTGNAACTCAATAATTGACTGNCCATAACCCTTTAGACTACGCAGTTTGTCATAGAGAANNCNNACCTGCTCATCGATCTTTNTATAACCNTCATTGTACTTGACACGACGTGACTCAGCGTCCACCAGTTGACGATGTTTGTGCTCTTCTTCTAGTGTCTTGANNNCATGTTGGNCACTTATCATGCTTGGTATAAAACTTATNATCTTTCTCTGCTTTGTTTTTATTCTGCTCAATCTTAGATCGCATATCACGGAGACTTTCATACTTCTCCTGCACGTCAGCCTGACTACTAACACTCTGTGCTAGCACACTCATGGAGTGATCATTCTCTTGCTTGCGTGTATTCAAACTTACTATATTATCTTCGTTGTTATTAAACTTTTGGTGCAAACTTTTAATAACGCCATCCTGCAATTCAGTAAGTTTGTGTATGGATGCACGTTGGTGATTCAGTTTTGTCTCACAGATCTCCAACACATGCTTACATGATGTAAAATTATCCTTATTATCTTTAACTCTATCCTTCAGGATAGTATTCATCTTAGAAAAGATTTTGATGTCCAGCAGGTCTTCTACTACCTCTCTCCTATGTGTAGCAGGAAGTTGCATGAAAGGCACAAATGTACTGCTACCTAGGATAACAACCTGTGTAAATGACTTATAGTTAAACTTAAGGATACTCTGCTCAAGATACTTTTGATAGTCCTTCTGAGCAGCNTCTTGATCAAGCAGTTTTCCGTTTCTAAGGACCTTAAAAATGACTGGTTTCATGCCTCGGATGACATGATAGTTTACTTGACCAATAGAAAACTCAACCTCTACACAGCACTCTTTCTCATTGACGCTGTTGACCAGTTGAGACTTATTAATTTTACGAAAAGGTTTATTAAATAGCACAAAGCACAGGGCATCCAGCATAGTGGATTTACCTGCACCGTTAGACCCGATAACAAGTTGCGACTTGGATTCGTTAAGAGTCATTTCCGTAAAGGTGTTACCCGTGCTAAGGAAATTCTTCCAACGAATCTTTTCAAATACGATCATTTCTCTTGTAGTGGAGGGATAACAAATTCGTCAGGATCAATAACGGTGAAACGATACCCGTATTGACGACAGTTTTCTTTGACAGTATCTTCGTCTACCTCCGAGACCGTGAGATCTCGGGGATATTCGTCTGCCTTTAGCAACATATAATAGCGTTCTGCATCGTCCTTGTCAATAAACAACTGGACAACTCTCTCTATTGCCTCATCATCTCTAACAGCATATACTCCACCTGATTTATTGTCAGTTAGGACAAACATTAGACCTCCAACGCTTCCACATATAGGGATTTTAATATACCAAAAATCTCATCGTGATTTTTATACTCAGAGACACATGATTCTAGTATAGAAAGAGTATCTTCAACCTCAATCTCTTCATCAATTTCACCCAACTCTTGAGACATGTCTTCGACAATCTTCAAGTCGGCCAGGTCAACCTGCTGAAGTTTCCTTACACACCGATCAAACTTAACTTGATCTTTCTCTTCACCTACAACCAGTTTAACATATGTCCCTTCTAATTGTGGGAAGGTGGAGACATCAATATCATCTGTGTAGTAGACCTTACTAAAAGTATTATATGGATTTGCAATGAATTCCATTGACAAATCATCTGTATTTAGGACGTGGAATCCACGTTTATACCCATAATCATTCCAGTATAATTGATAGGGATTACCTAGATACTGAATAGGACCTTGCTTACTCTTCATATGATAGTGACCAGAGCATGTCATGTCAAACTTCTCAAATGGAGAGGGATCAAGACCATGGTCCATCTTAAGACCAGGGATAACCTCAAACCCATTCAACTCAAGGTGCCCTAAGCATACAGATGCTTTAGATGCCTTGACTTTTTTCATGATATGGTCCTGATTTTCAGGACAAATCCATGGTATAAGAAGGAAACTTCTACTGCCAAACTTTTTAGCAGTAGGTTCAGTAATGATTTCAATGTTGTTGTAGTCACCTAACAACAGATCAGGTGCATTTACCTTGAGAGTATTCTTGTAATAGATGTCATGATTACCTATGAGCATAGACATACGGATGCCTCTCTCAGCAAGTGGATCAAACCACATCTCTCGTGCTGCTTCCAATGAATTAAAATTCACATACTTTCGACGATCAAAGGTATCACCTAAGCATAAGACCTGAGTGATACCTTCTCTGTCGATGTAAGGGAGGACTACATCTTGATAAAATTTTCTATAAAGTTTTTGAAAGAATTGATTGTCATTCCTGACACCAAAGTGCTGATCAGTTATCAGTAGAATTTTCATTCGTTTTACCATTCTCTAGATCACGTTTGCATTAAAATTTATAGAGATTGATACCCGCCGACCGACAGCAGGTTGGGTGCGATGCCTCAACCAACCAGGAAACAGAAAGAAGTCACTTGTCAGGGAAGGCATCGACTGAGATAGTATAGCATCATCCACGGATCTGGCAAGGGGGGTAAAGCGACGAATGTGATCTAGGGGGTCACAGAATTCAATGTCACCACCCTCACCCTTCTTCAAATAGAAGACCGATGCAACATGTGCTTGACGGATGCCAGCACTATGAGAATGCTCTTGTGTGTAGTCACCATCTGTATGATAGTTTGCCCATGATGCAACTGGTCGGATGTCTGCTGGGACATATCCTAGGTCATTGTCCCAATATTCAATCACATAAGGCATCATCTGACTTATGATCCAGTCAAACTCTTTATAGGTGTGTAGATCTAATGTCTTCTGACCAGTACTTACGCCTGTCTCACCTGACCAAGCACCTTTATCACAAGATTTCCATATGTCTTGTAAGATGTCCCACGTCAGGTGAATTTCATTTGGAGTGCCAGAGATAAAACCTTTCTTAATTGGGATATCAAACATTAGTTACGCATGTTAGTTTCGATACGACTCTTAATTGAATTCATATCAGCATGATTGTCATTCTCATCTGAGTGGAAGACCTGATCGTAACCATTCTTCTCGATGAGTTTGTCACGGATGTCCATCTGACGTTTCTCTTTGGCGATACGTCTTAGGAATGCATAGTATACAATCTGTGTAAAGTATGCAAATGGATTCTTACTCTTAGCGGGATCGAAGTTATCGATATATTGGACACAATTTTCTACACCATCAGAGACCATATCCTCCTTATACATGTAGTTAATAAAATTAGGTCTATATGACAGGTGGACAGCAATCTTCAAGAAACAGTCGCCTAGGTAATGAGTGATCCTAGGTTTCTCTTTGTCTTGTAACTTAGCAATCTCAACTGTATCTCGATACTTTACGATCTCCACAAGAAATTTCTTATTGTCAACGTAGTGTTGTTTTTTCTTAGGAGGCATTAAAGTCATATTTAATTTTGCTCACAAATGCATTATAAAGGTTTATGTTTCATAAGTCAAGCTTGACAACTCTAAGAATAATCATTATACTCAACCATGTAAGGGTTGGAAACAATACTACTTAGAGTTCTTCCATTGATCTTCTAGTTTCTTTCTCATCTCTGAGACTTTACCGACTAGACCCATATTTTCATTCATGGGTACACCAGGATCTAGATCATCCATTAGTTTACCGTCCTTTCTCCACCACATTTTATACATCATGATTGCTTCAGTGGACATCGGGGCGATGGTTACAATATCTGGTTCTTGAATAATGTAAAATTCTTCATCTGACCACAGCATCCACTTAGTGAATCCTGCTGCCAGTCCCATTTCACCATCAGGTTTCTCTATAGGGGTGAGTGTAGGAGACAGAGGGTCAGATACATATACTATTGTGCAGTTGTCTTCATTCGTGGCGATCATTGTACCTATTACTTCCTCGCCAGTTACTAACTTGACGACTCCGAAAAATTCATTGTCGTGACGGATGTAGTTAATCATTGTCGTAGGTTTACCTTAGTGATTTCATAATCAAATTTCTCTTCCTCATATATTTTCAATCTTTCAATGAGGTGACGGAGAGTATAGTTGTGTCTATTACCTCGGGAGCAATCATCAGCAATGTCATACAACACTGCTTGTGCTTTGTTATCTCCCTTACGCAAGACACGTCCAATAGACTGGAGGTTTCTTACTCGTGATTTGGATGGACTCGCGAAGATTACATTATGTAGGTTGCGAATGTTAATGCCTGTAGAGAATGTACCGTAGGATGCAAGGATGATTGCATCTTTTTCCAACTCACATATCTTGCGAGCCTCTTCTCTTTCAACAGCATCTACACCACCATGAATAAAGAAGATCTTTCGATCTTTACTCACCTTAGTATTTAGCATCTCCCATAGAGGGTCACCGTGCTTCTCGATGTAGTTGAATAGGATGAGTGTATTACCACCTATGTCTTCTGCTAGGTTACAAATTAGGTTATTTCTCTTGGGATGTGATACTATATAATCCATCTCTTGCTGATAGGTATCGAATGGGACATGACCATGCTGCAACAAAAGACATTTCACTTTNAATGGAGTCAACTGTCCTTTCTTCATTAGATCGACAGTGGTTGTTACCTTATCACAGCGTCCAAATAGACCCTCCAACACCAACTGATGACTATACATACCGTCTAATGTACCAGTCAACCCGATACGATAGCGAGCATCGTGACATTTATTCAGAATACCTGATAGACTCTTCGCCTTATACAGGTGTGCCTCGTCACCAATGATTACATCAAACCTTTCAAAGAATTTCTTAGACTCTTTGTATATGCTTTGCCATGTTGAGATAACTACAGGTGCTTCTACATACCTCTCCTTTCCACCCATGATCTGATGGACATAGTGATCCGCTTTCCACCCGTAGTCTTTGAAGTCTTCCGTTAACTGGGAGACTAGAGAGACTGTAGGTACAATGATTAAGATCTCACGCTTCGCCTTAAGATGCCAGCGGACTAGACCATAGATGATCAGCGATTTTCCAGATCCTGTAGGCGAGAGTAGTAACTTGCGACGCTGCTTAATTGCCGTGAAAAGTGCTTTGAGTTGGTAGTCGCGAATCTTAAATGGCAGTCCCAAAGATCTAACAAAAGACGCCACTGATTCTGGTGATACATACTCCTCTTCCTCGTTTGGTATACCAAAGAATTTACTATCTTTGATAGCGTATTCATATCCCTTCTGGTCGAGATACTCTAAAAGGTAATCGTATAGACCGACATAGATCTCACCTGTGCCAGGTGAATACAATCGGATCTTACCATCCCATACTCTCTTCTTATACTGTGGCATGAATTTAGCACCAGGCACTTCAAACTGGAAGTGCTCGCTTAATTCTTTATGGATGTGTTGCTCGCCTTCGACTTTGAGAAAAACTTCGTTTTTCTTCTCGATAGTAATCATCTGATTCCATAATACTTCACAATTTCGATAGTATTCTTGATTGCAAATCCACGGCTGTCGATCTGTTTAAGTATCCTATCAATAGAATTTATACAAGTTTCAAGATAGTCTATTTTTTGCTGTGCTTTAGTGAGATCTGGGTCACTATCAATGTACACATGAAGGTCACCCTTTAACACCTTGAGTGCAAAGGGTTTTTCTTTATAGACTGTGGCGGGTGCTTTACCAGAATAGTATTCAAACTTCTCGCGCAGTAATACCTTGCGCTTTACCTCTGCTTCTGATAGCATCAGTTTGAATTGATTAATAAATTGCAAATACTTTGCATGGAGTCTGGGTGTTTCCATACTGTCGTTTGCCAACAGCTCAGGTAACTCCCTGTGATCAAAGAATCTTTCAGAATCCTTTGCCCACATCTCCTCAATTTTTTCTAGATTCATTAAGTAAGTCGCTTATCACGGGTGTAGTTGACAGTATCTTGTATCTCCATACGCATATAGTTGAAGGTAACTTGCGCCATGGCATACTCTGTGCCATCTATTGTAGCATTAAATTCTAGTGCATTCAACCCAGTNGGAATCAGACCCTCAAACTGGACGTTGAAATTCATTTTGAAGTTGCTGTTGAGCACAGTCAGTGTTGCATCAGCATATAGATCATCATTACCAAAGAGTGCGACCATCTTATTCCTAAAGTCAAGTCTCTCTTTAGTATCGTTTGGTGTGCCGAGAGCACGGATCCAGTTATGCATGATCATGTAGTTAGTTAGATCCTCATCTACTAGGAATGATAAACTAAAAGGATCGTACGTGATAAAACCTTCCAGAGGTAACGCTCTGAAAGGTGTAGGTTGCTGCTGAATACCCAACGTCATTGATGGGATATTTGCAGACTGTGCAAAATATGCAACTTTAGGATACTTGGCAAGGGTAAACCTAAATCCAATAGGCGACAGGAAATTCCTGTTTTCAATTTGCTTATTCCAAGTTGCCATGTCTAATAGGATATCTTGTCCTAGTATTTATAGCAAAGTATGTATATCCAACCAAGGAAATACAGGTTTTATTACTCCGATAAGTCGAAGTAAACCCTCAGCAAAAAGTGAAAGAACAATCCAACCAACAATGACTGAAATAATTGAAGCATTACGATTGTGTTTTCGTATGGCATCATCAATCATCTCCTTGCATTTTTCTTCTGTAATGTAGTTTGGTTTATTCTCCACTGTCTTCGTTGGATCTGTGCCAGAAATCTTCCCAGTCTTTAGCATCACCTTCGGTGATATTCTTAGACTTTTCTTCCCCCTCTTTCTCATCAAGGAAGTCGTCGATGAAGTCTAGATCTTTCATTCTCTATACTCTTGTAAGTGATCAAGTACACAGTTTAACGCATGGTGAGCACCATCGTGCCACTCGTCATGCTCTTCCTNATGCTCATTATATAGCGCGGTCTTCAACTTGTATACCTTAGCAAGGAGGTCAACTTTTCGCATTCTAGCCCTCGGCATTTTACTTTCACATTATACCTGTATTTAACAAAAAAGCACCCACTAGGGGTGCTTATAAAGGGTTTACTGTTAGGGCATTCTCACATAAGGAGCTCCTTACAGATCCTTTTGCATGATGTTTGGTTTTGTATATCGCACTCAATTAAGCATTCATAATAATCATTCAAGCTTTCCTCCTCTACAGTTTCCTGAAAGTGTCTCCACTCGTTGAGTTGGTTTCTTGATGTTAGACTGTGCATTNGCATACCTCAAATCTGCTACTACTACTTAGGTTTGTTTTGGTATCGTAATATACTTTTCTAACATCTTAACGTAAGTATACACAGACAAAAAAAGAGACCCCGTAGGGTCTCTGTGAAGATTGTGATCTCGGATCACATAAGGTTAGTAACCTTAACTCTTCTGTAGTAACGGTTAGCGTTAGCGGTGAGAGCACCTTGACCTTGTGTAAGACCTTCAGCGAATGGGTTAGCGACCATTCCGTAACGAGTCTTAAATCCAATTTTTGGTTGGAAGGTATCAGGACCCACAGCGCGGACCATCTGGAGGGGCACATAAGGGCAGTAGAAGAGACCTGCGTCATAAGCACTGCTACCTTTGTAACCAGCCACATAGAAGTGAGCATCGGAAACGTTGGCAGAGTAAGGATCGACGTAGACCTTAATACGACCGTTAAGTGTACCAGCAAGGGTGCTGCTGTTGTCGTCGGGCAGCAAGTTGCTGTTACCAGACAGAGCAGGGGTGTAATCAAGCACACCAGCCATAGACAGGGCGGAAGCAACGTCTGCAGAGCAGATCAAGATGTTGCCCTTCCCTCTACGAGTCTCGTGCCCGATAGCATTCATGTCTCTCTCAATTTGGAAGAGAAGACCTTTGAATTTCTCAACTGACCATCTGCCGTTGGAGTCAACGTCAAGGTCAAACACACCTGCAGTTGCAGTGTTGTTTTGAGCGCCAGGACGAGCAATCTTGTAAACAGTTCTGACAACCTCACGGTTGATTTCAGCCAGCACTTCAGTGCTGAGGATGTTTGCAAGCTCGCTTTCGGCATCCAAACCATGGACTGCCTTAAGGTCCTGAGCAAGCTCAAGACTGTATTCTGCTTTCAGAGCTCTTGACTTCGCAGTAACGGTGACCTTCTCGATCGAGAAGCCCATTTCGTTGAAGTGGTTAGATGATCCATCGCCCAGTGCTTCAGACTGAGCAGTAGTCATACCTTGACCACCGATAGTGTACTGACTAGCACCATCAGCAAGCAGACCAGGATTAGATCCAGTCTGAGTGTTAGATGCAAGACCGTTTGCACTATTCTCGGAAGAATGCTCGGAGTTAACTTCGTTGAAGAAAGTCTCAACGCCGCTGTTATTGATGTCTCTGTTGGTGCCCGTTGTGGAGCGCATTGCAAAGATCAGTCCAGTAGGACCAGTCATTGGTTGCACGCCGCAGATGTCATAAGCAATAAGCTTAGGCATGGAGCGTCTGATGAGGCTGATCAGCACAGGGTCGAAACCTGCAACAGGACCAGTGGCAGTGCTGCCACCTGAGAAGCCAGTGCCGCCCAGTGAGTTAGTAGGAGCTGCTTCTGTTACCAGACCGCGCTCTTCCTTAAGGAATTTTTCTTGGTTCTCCAAGAGGACAGAGGTAACCGCCTTTCTGTAGGTATCCTTAATAGGATCGAGCTCATTGTGCTCAAGAATGGGGTTCCACTTTTCCTGGAGTGATTCTGCGTTAAACATTTTAGACTCTTAGGTTAAATGAAAGGGTAAATTATTTGTTCCAGCGAGAAATCGCTTGGGCATATGATGCCATAGCGTCTCCAACAGGACCGTTCTCAACTTCAACATCCTCAGTGACAGTTGTCGCTTCAGGTTTGGTGGAGAAATACGACTCACGGAGGGTAGAGACCTTCGCACGGAAAGACTCTTCATTTTCAAACTCAACAGCTTCCGCTAGGGCAACGATCTTCTCGCGTTGAGCGAGTGATAATCCCTCAGCGATCTCTGTCACAATCCCATTCTTGATATAGGTGCCGACGCTCTTATTAAGCTCGACATTTTCTTCAATTGACTCGTTGAGTTTTGTTTCCATGTTATCAAGTTGTGCCTGAATCTCTTCGACGACATCAACTTTCTCTTCGGGGAGATCAATATAGTTCTCCACGAAAACTTGTTTGAGACCTGCAAGCATGGACTCAGCCATTTCGGTTTTGATACCGTGCTCAATGGCGAGCTCATTCTTTGTCATCCATTGACCAACCGCATAAGTCAAATACTCATCGACTTTTTCTGCGAGGTCGGACTTAACAGACTCAATTTCTTCTTCAAGGACTTTAGCGTAGTCCTCGTGCATACGCTCCAACTCTTCGTTGATGCGAGATACAACTGCTGCTTCAAAGATAGTTTTTGCTTTTTCTTTGAATTCTTCAGTCAACTCCTCACCTTCGGTAAGAGCTGCAACATCAGCAGACAGATCGACTTCGATCACAGTCTCCTGAGGCTCTTCAGCAATCACATCGCCCTCGGGCTCATGACCTGCCTTCACATCACCCTTAGCAGCAAATTCTGCTTTTGAGCCAGAGGCATCAGAGGGTTTGGTTGTGGGGGCGGGAGCATTTCCACCAGCAATGGTTTTATACTTATTGCTGTCATCTGTGGGTTTGCTGTTCTGTGGGGTTGGACCACCGAGATCTTGTACTCCAGCGAGACTACTACCGTCAGCGCCCAGTTTGGGCTGTGGTTCGGCAGGTTTTGCGCCAGCGGTTACACTCGATTCATCCAGAGTTGTTTCAATCTCTTGTGACATTTTGTCTCCTGGTTTACAAACGTGCGATATTTGCTATAGTTATTTATAGATTAAAGATTTTTGATGAAGGAGTGAAACGCGGAAAGTTTCAACTCATCCAACTGAGAACGGTGGGCGTTATCAATTCTCTGTTTAATCTTCTCGATTCTTTGCTCTTGGATTGCGCCTCCAGCATAGACCCACTCTTTTCCTTCCATGATGCCATTGACAAAAGCGTCAGGGGCAGAAGGATCTGCTACGATATCCGCAGCAGTGGCAAGCATAAAGTCATCAGCGACAACTTTGATACCACCTTCCTCTTTGATAGATCCAAGACCTCTCGAAGATACACCTAGTTTTACACCTTCGTCGAGAAGATTTCTCGCGATGTTACCCATGGGGGTATCGAGAAGTCTTGCCTTACCTACGAAGTTGTTACCCTCTCTTTGCAGAGAAGTAATTAGATGAGACACGCGGTCAAGATTAATAGTAGGACCATCAGGATGACCCAACTCACCTAGTGCGCGACCTTTAGTGATGTATTGCTCGTTGTATTTAGCGACTTCACGTTGTAAAGTCTCAGCGCGATACATGCGACCATTTCTATTTTTGATCTCACCCTGCAAGAAAACACCTTCAATAAAGTGGCGCTTTTTGCCATCCTTACCTTCAGTGATCGTTACCTTAGCGGATTCAATCTCCTCTCTGATCAGTCTCATCTGTCGTTTCCTCTGGTGGGGTATCAGTTACCTCAGTCTCTGCAGATGCTTCGACTTCAGGTGTTTCGTCGGGTTCCTTAAACATTGAGGATCCGACTTCTTGCTTCTTGGCGTCAATTTGATCAACCGCTACTACTTTCATAGCAGAATCCACATAGTCTGACAGATCTTTTTGACCTGCAAACAATGCGTTGACGATTTCGAGCGCGGATTGTGTTGGCATAATTATAGAATTCAGTAATACTATTTAGAAATCTCCTTTTTTACGATCCGCAGGATCGATTCCCTGCTGCGCGTATTGATCCATAGCTTGTTGCTGAGGGTCAACTGGCTCAGGTTCGGGAGGTTGCAATGACATTGCCATTTGCTCGACTTCCATTTGCTGCATTTGCATAGGATCAATGACCTTACCGTCTTTGATCTCTTGCGCCATATCCTTATCGATGTCCTTAAATAGGGCATCGGGTTGCTTAAGGATCTGACGACGCATGTATTCCAGTGAGAAGTATTTACCCACATATGGATCCATCTGCTCAAGAAGTGCCATACGAGCATTCATGATCTCTTGCTCTTTCAACTCAGCGAAGTAGTTGTCAGCAACAAAATCATATTGGATATGCTCTTTCACATCTTCCCACTCTTCAGGTGTGAAGACACCTTTCAGAATAAGTTGAGTCTTGAGCAGATCATTAAACAGATCGCCAAACTTCTTGCGGAGTCTAACAACGAATTTTTGAAACTTAACTTCGTCGCGAGTGATCTCTGCGGATCTACCAACGTTGAAAGAAGAATCAGATTCCAGACGTGACTCAGGTACATTCAGTGACCTGTAGAGTTTCTTCTGGAAATACTTTACGTCCTCAAGCTCTCCAAGATTTTGTCCACCTGGAAGCGTAGTGATCTCAGTGCCTCTTCCACCTTCACGTCTTGGGAGCCAGAAGTCTTCGAGCATCGACATGAATTTTTTGTCGTCTCGGATTTCGCCTGTGTCTGCATTGTATACAAGTTTGTTTCTATAGCGAGACATCACCTCACGGAGGTATTGCTCAGCCTTTTGTTTGGGTAGATTACCAACGTCAATATAGAAAATCCTACGCTCAGGAGCGCGAGACAATCTATAGATAACCAAGGAATCCTCAATCATTCTCAGCTGATTGAGTGCTTTAATTGCTTTATGGAGGTGTGACAACACACAGTTGCGTTGCATATCAAGTTGACCTGAGTGTGCAAAAGCAACTGCATCAGGGGCAATCTTGATTCCATTGTTTTCGTAACCGCGTAGACCCTTAGGAGCGTAGATATAATACTCAACTGCCTTAGGAATCAGCACGTTAACCTGTGGATCTGCGGGTGAAATGCGATCCTTGGGTTTATCATACTCGATAACTTTTTTGATTTTGCGAGGATCAATATACCTCAACTCTGTAATCCCTTCCTTAGGATTATCAGGGTTAATCATCTTATGGTAGAAGAGGCGACCATCAATATACCATCTACGAAAGATGTCATATGCCTTTCTATCAAAATCGAGGAGTGACAATACGTTGTCAAACTCCTCGCGGATGCGTGTCTTAATAGCGTCAGACACTTTAAGATTAGAAAGCTCAATATCAACAGGGTGATCGTCAAGATCTCCAGCGATTGCCTCATTTACGATGTCATTAATCGCTGCATCCGCTTCAGGATGCAAAGACATCGCACGATACCGACCAATAAGATCGACATCGCTCGACTTGTTTGCCGAGTCTCCCAGATCTACATACTGACCGAAGTGTCCGCCAGCAGCAATGGGTTGCGCGGCATCGTCATTGTCCTTATGCACGAAAGAAGGACCCTTCGCAGAGCCCTTACTTTTCTTTCGATCTAGGGAATAACCAAATAGTTGTGACATTCAACTGTCCCTATACATTATCAATTATTTATACGCGACGAAATCACGCATCAACAGCGTTGCCAGCGTTGTTATCGTTGGCGTATGTCCAGTACTGAACTTGGAATTCAACAGTATACTCTTCAGGAGTATCGTTGCTATCCCATGCAAGATCAATTGCACTAACGTTTGAAGGCCAGATACCGACAAACTGATACGATCTTACAACACCACCCTGTCTATCATACTGACGCACAAGTGCGCTAGACTGATACTCAGAGATATTCCTAGGTGTCTGTAGGTTTTGCTGAAGGTTTTGGATCTTGGTAGACCACTCTTCAAACTTAGAGCGCAGTGCAAATCCTTTGTCGTTAAGGACAGTAATTGTCCAAGGCTCAAAGGTTCTGTCGCCAGCGATCTTGAGTGTCCTGCCTCTATAAGGTACCTCGATCACACCCACTGTAGAAGCGGGAATGTTTGCTGCCTTCACAAGGAAGGTTGCAAGAGATCCAGATGATGCAGAAGATCCTGCTTGGGAAGCACCAGCAGTTTCCTGCTGACGCTTTTCTTGAGATCCAGGTGTGGCACCCGATGCAGGGGTGCCTTCATCTACGATGCCTGGGAAACCGATTTCAACTTGAAATAGGTTGGGGCGGGCTAGGTCCCCGATTCTGTTTCTGAAGTCAAGGATTGGTGCATTGACCATCTTGCCTTCTGTCTGCCCTGGGTATTTGTCAGCCATTTTGGTGATGTACTCCGATGTTTATGTAATGGGGGTTAGATGGTTAGATGATCAGGAGACGAGCTCGGTGAAGCTTGCGCCAGTCCTTGTTGCCGTGAAGGTTAAGGTGATGAAGTTGATGGATCTTGTGGGTTTCACAAAGATCTCAGCGTAGAATTCACCACGATCGATTGCTTCCGCAGGGTTGTTGGTGCCATCACAGACAACCAGGAAGTCAACGATACCACGACGTGATTGGACAGATCTCAGGTAGGGCTCAACGATGTTCTTGAATTGTTGGCGAGTAAACTCATCATTCAATTCAAAGAGTTGAGTCTTAGCAGCGTCTTGGACTGCTTCTTCGATAACGAGGAAGAGACGGCGGACGTTGATTCTGTCGAATGCAGATTGATAACCCAGTGCAGTCTTGTCTCCGAAGAGGACCATGCCCTGACCAGGGAATGCTACGATGGGGTTAACTCTTGCTGCATAAAGCAGATCTCTATGATCCTTCAGAGGAGAATAAGCAAGTTTGATGCTGTTTCTCAAGTTACCACGGTTGAAACCAGCAGGTGAGAACCAAGGCTCTTGGTTAAGAGTCGTGCTCAATACCAGACCAGCCATGTCACCGTTACAAGGAATGTAGCGATAGACATCATTATACTTGTCGTAGATATACTTGTAGTTGTTATCGAAGACAGTATAAGAAGAGGATCCGAGTTGATCGAAGTACTCAATCGTGCGGGTCACGATTTGAGGTGTAGAAGTTTGTCCTACAATGTCACCTCTATAAGGTGAGATGAAAGCGATGCAATCCTTACGGGCATCTGCAATACCAATGATGTGTTGTGCTTTGGCGATAGTATCATTCAAACTATTCATGCCAGGACCCATCAGGATGTAGTCCAGTTGCACAGTCTCAGCATCATTGAAGAGCGTGTATGCACCCAAGATGTTAGGACGTGAGATGGTATAACCATCAACGCCACCTTGGAGAGCAAAGCGCAACGTTGCGCGACCCTTCGTGCCAACCAGAGGCACTGCAAGAGGATTGAGACCAGTTGGGTCATCAAGGTTGTTGAGGGAGTTGTCAGACTTAATCAAGTCAAACTCTCTGTTAACACCACTCAGACCGAAACCACCAGAAGAATTAGTGTCGCGATCATAGATGTTATTAGTCTCATGTGATCCCCAATACAGGAATTGCGAGAATTGCTTAATAACATTCTTGTAGTAGATGTTGTCACCCTGAGGAGACTTAGCATCGGTTGCCTTAGACACGTTAAGGTGCTTCTCAAGGAGAGCGCCAGGGGTGCCAGTAATTTTACCGTCGCCGTCAAGGACCAAAATGTGTAGTAGGTCGTTATAACCACCTCTGTCTTCCACCCATGCGGATGTAGTAGGACGAGGAGCAATGTTTGACCATCTCTGATTTACCCCATAAAGACGGGTGTCGTAATCATTTTCTACTGCTGCGATCAACACAGAAGCAGCGTTTGCATCAGAGACATTCTGGTTTGCTTGGAAGTTGGGTGATCCAGGGTTAAGAGAAACTCTCAACTCTCTGCGGATTGACTCAACCGTAGCAGCATCACCAGTTGCACTACCAGGACTGTTGCTGTTGTTTGCCAACTCAGAAACAGTGTCACCGACTTCCAGCACGTCAGCGGAGGAAGTATCGATAGCAACTTCAAGTTTGCGAGTCTCGGGATCATAAGCAACAACGCGACCAGTAACACCACCACTAACAGCAGTGATGTAGTTGTCCTTCTCAAAGGATCCAACCAGCGTAGAGTCGTCAACTACAGTAACGATAGTATCGTAGGTGTAAACCTTACCGTAGATGTTTGCTGCAGAGTATGCAACTTCAGCACCGCTAGTGAATTGCCACTCAGTGCTAGTAGGTTGTGCCAAAGACAAGACCTGATCAGCACCAGCGTCGGTCATTACCACGCGGATGGAGTTGCCATGAAGACCAGCAGACTTAGCTGCCCATTTCCAGTTGTTAGCAGCACCTTCAACGTTATTCTCATACTCGTCATCATTCTTGATGAGAGGAGCAGTGATACCAGTTGCAGTTGTTTCGTTGATCTCAGTCTTCTGTGATGTTACCAGTTGCAGTGCAACGGCAGATCCATCGGTGTGTGCTGCAGCAGTTGTGCCGAGCAGACCGCGAGTCACGTTAAGATTGTCACCAGAAACACCAGTGATTTGCATGATCTCATCATCAACTCTGATGTATGAGTTGGTGCCACCACCAAGTGTAGATGCAGAGGTCACAGTCAGAGTGCCGTCTGCGTCAGTGAAGGTAGATCCTTCGTTAATAGTAGATGATGTGCCAGCAGGCTCAATCAAAGTGATTGGAGCAGCAGCAGCGTGAGATGCAGCAGATGTTGCGAGTTGACCGCGAAGCACAGTAACATCGTTACCAGAGACTGCTTGGATAGTCAGCAATTCTGCGTCCACAAGGAGCAGATCGTTAACGTCCAGATCAGTTGCAGCAGCAACTGTCAGCGTGGTGTCGGTGCTAGAGAAAGTCGCAACTACAAATTGTGCAGTATCGATTGCGTTCTTAAGCGAGTCATTCATTGCGCGGACCACCTTCACGGTGCCGCCATACAGCAAGAATTGTGCTGCAGTAAACCAATATTCGTAATTGTACTCGTTGGGACGCCCAAAGATTGAGAGGAGCTCACGCTCGCTCGTTACCTGAGTCATTGCCTCAACGGGACCCTTTTCAAAGGAGCCCACAATAGCAGCAACATTATCAACTGTTGCGTTGGCTACTGAGGTAAGGTCTCTTTCAAGTACAACAACCCCTGGTGAAAGTTGTGTTGATGCCATTAGTAGATTCTCCTGATTAGATTCCTAGTCGGATGCTGAAACTATTTAGAATAACCCCGTTTTTCAGAGGGTAAACAGGACGAAATCACCAGTCAGGATACTCTGTATCCCACTTCCTTTTCTTCTTTCTATTAGCAGCGTTACGCTTTACTTGACACTGCTTACAAGTGTATGAATATGCCGAGGCATTCTTACCTCTATCAGGTCTAGTCTTGTAGAAATGATCTACCAGTGACAGGGTGCGAAGACATTTACGACACTGCCTATCTACAAATAGAAACTCTTCTAGGTCTAGGTTGTCTTCAAAGTCCATTCTTTTACCAACCGCTCAACTTGTTTCTTGTCACATCCACAAGGAGCATTATTGAGACATCTAATGATTAACTCAGTATCGCTAATTGGTGGTCTAATTGTAAACCCATGCTTATCCAGCTTGGGCATCTCCTCATCTATATCAGAAATAAATTCACTCATCGATAATCCCACATATAAGACATGTCACCATACTCAGCAATAGATTCTCTTTCTGCATTATGCCATGTCTGCCCTTGTGGATCGACGATTACTTCTTCTTGAAGACCATCATCCATAAAACCAAACGGTGCCATATCTGCTTCAATCGCTTCCTTCTGCTCCAGATACATTCGCGTCCTGACATCGCTGTCATGCAACTCTCTGAAGTAGTCTGTAGTCGCTAACCAAGAGAATATGACCAAACACATGGAGAGGTCATCATTACATCCTTCTTCGGCTTCCCATGCCTGTCCCTTCTGGATGAATGTAGTTAACTCAGCAATAATATCATAGTCGTTAAAGATGAGTTTGTCATCCTCAATCAACTGTTTCATGTTTGCACACCCAGTCTTCTTGACTGTGGTGGACATCTTGACACCTAGTTGCACCTTAGACCCAGAGAATCCTTGTCCTACAACCTGCCCAGCACGTCCACGCATGGATGACATCAGGAGGT
Organism: Euryarchaeota archaeon TMED129; assembly: GCA_002172375.1. Taxonomy (GTDB): domain Archaea; phylum Thermoplasmatota; class Poseidoniia; order Poseidoniales; family Thalassarchaeaceae; genus MGIIb-O3. Next base: position 31,377 of record NHGE01000026.1, read on the forward strand.
TGTCATACTCTAGATCAAACTGCATAATATCTGCTACCTGTCCACCGATATCATTAACTTCAATCAAGGTATAAGCATGATTGTAACTCGTGACTACCTGATGAATGATATTAGGGAAGAGTAATGGTTTGATTTTATTGTTTCTATACTTCGCTACTAACTTATACGGTATCTCTGTAGTATCAAACACACAGAATGCTGAGTAATCTTTAGTTATACCACGAGCAACGTCCACAGTGCATACATAAGTATGTTCAGGTTTAGGCTCTTCAAACACATCTAGTCCTTGATTGGACTTCACAGGTTCATCGTATACCAAAGTTTTTAGTTTAGATGATGTAATGAGAGTATTAACCGAACCCAGAAATTCACATTCAAATTCCTGATTAAACTGCTCTTCGGATGTGTTACGGATAGTCTGCTCTTTCCATGCAGCATCTCTGCCAGGCACCTCTGACCAGTGGACTTCTGTAGTAGTGTATTCATTCTTACCCTTCTCTGCATCATGCCAGAGTTTGTAAAACATATTCATCCCTTTAGGCGTGGAGATGATAATTACTTTGGTAGACTTACCAGAAGAAATAGTAGGATAAACAGAGCTAAAGAACTCGTCAGCAATATGCGTTGGTATAAAGGCGAATTCATCCAGAAATATGATATTAAAAGACATACCACGAACGGCAGAAGCTGAAGTAGAAGCAGCCATAATCTTGCTTCCGTTTTCCAATTCGAGACTGCCTCTGTTCCAGTTGACGACTCCTTGTTGGAGCCAGTTTGGGAGGTTTTCATATGATAGTTGCAAGCGTTGTAACATCTCTCGTGCAGTGGCTGCCTTGTTAGCAAGAATTGCCACGTTAACGTTATCATTAAAAATAATATACCACAGCAAATATGCAGTAACAACAGTTGATTTACCTGACTGTCGTGGCAGTTTTGCTATATTAAATCTATTTGCATGGAATCTTTCTACCATCGACTCTTGAAAGTCGTACAACTCAAATGGAATCAGACCACGATCCAGCGAGATAATCTGGATGTAGTTTTTAATGAAGTAGACTGGATCCTTAGAGCACTTGATAAACTCTTTCACCTGATCATCGGTGAAACTCTGTGCTACGTTAGCTCTTTTTAGGTTGGGATTACCTAGATAGATTTCATTTTGGCTCATATGGGAATGATCTCCTGTTTTTTTCTTGCCCTTTTGCGTGTGCTTCTACAACCTCTTCCTGTCCAGGACAGAATTGAAAGACTGCGCTATACCTAGCAGCATATGGACAATGCTTTGTTGGTGCTCTACCCCCATGGGGGACTAATCCTGGGAATATTACAATCCTTCCTGGTTTAGGAATGACTGTATCCGTGATTCGGTCGCCCATCATGAAGACAGTTTCACCGCCCCATTCAGGTATCCATGCCCTGTTAGTGTAGACAAGGAAACTTAATGCGTCTATTTCTTCCCCATCACAGTGGATAGCAGGACTATCACCAAAACGGAAAGCATTATAAACGACTCTGTGAAATGCAGGAATGGGTATCCCAGCGCGAAGAAATGCATGATTTATACAAAAGTAATCAAACTCCCCATAGTTGGGGTGGTCGATTACTCTGCCTAGTGAATAAGTGGAAAGGTTATCGTCTGGACTATCATCAAAGATGAGTTGCCATCCGTCAAAGTGGGTGAAGTATGTATCCATATAAAGGATCTCTTCACATGTGAAGAGATCATCAATGACCATCACCTGATCATATTTAACAATATCCATTACTCTACCAACGTGCCATGCGCCCTCCTGATCTCTCT